>JAHZJZ010000156.1 GCA_022600655.1 Campylobacterota bacterium
AGTCCTAATGTATAAACAAGTAATAACAATATAAATTTTTTCATAGGAAAATTATACACTAGGTGTTTAAAAGGAATATTAATTTATTTTTACTCTATTAAAGCTAATCTTGCTTTAAGCCCTAATGTTGTGCTATACCCTACCTCTGAAAACTGTAGTTTTCCATTACTATCATACATAAATGTTGTAGGGAAAGCTCCTACATTAAATTTTTCAGCTAAGTTACCTTGGGTATCATTAACCACAGCATAGGTATAACCACGCTCCTGCATAAATGTTTTTAACACCTCATCTGTGCCAGAGTTTACAGCAACGGTAATGACATGAGCCTCATCTTGAATACCCTGCAAGTTAGGAGCCTCAAACTTACAAGTAGGACACCATGTTGCCCAAAAGTGTAGTACGGTAGGTTTACCTTTGCCCTCTAGTGAGACTTCATTTCCATCAATTAAAGCCATATTTAGTTTAGGTAGTTCACTACTTATATCTGGCTTTCGTATATAGTTAATCACCAAACTCAACACAAAAACAATAAGCAGTGTGCTAACAATTTCTTTTAAAATATTTTTTATTGACCATTTTTTCATAAAGACTCCAACCATCTCTCTAAAATTATTTTAGCTGCCATAGAGTCGATTTTACCATCTCGTTTATGTTTAAACACCCCTTTAGTCAACTCTTTTGCTTCCACAGAGGAGCCTTGTTCATCTTGGTAAACTATCTCAATATTTTCTAATTCAAGAAGTGAGACAAAATGTTTAATGCGTCGCTCCATCTCCTCTTGGCTGGAGCCACCTTTTGGCAGTCCTACTACCAACTTTTCTATCTGCCACTCTATTAAAAAAGATTTAACATCTCTGGCTGCTTGGTTACGGTTTTTACGCAAAATGGCATCTTGGGGAAATACCATATTTCCATCTAAACACAAAGCCACACCTATTCGTTTTAGTCCTACATCTATACTTGCTATTTTCATAAGTAGAAGCATACTGTAAATAACTTAAGAAAATTTCTATACTAAACAACAAATTCTACACAAAATTTAACTATTATTAAAAATATACTATTAGAACAAAGGATACTCTTATGAAGCATATTTTACTCATCACTTCTATTCTTGCTGCTACATCTTTAATCGCTGACTCTAGTCTTGGTACACCCATAAGTGGCAGTGGTGTTCATAAGACAACAACAGTTGAAAAGAGAACCAAAACTGTCAAAACTTTTAGAAAAGACCATCACCGATATGACAAACGTTATCGAGATTTTGACTATGACCGTCACGGATATTATAATAATGATGGGTTCTATTTTGGTTTTTTTAATCAAACAGGTTATTTTTTCAACAATATCTTCTTTGCCTATGACTCACGATACACCTACCGTGATAGACTTCGCCTAAGAGGTTACTTTGCTCCTCATCGCCGACACCATAGAACCTATAGACACCATAGATTTAATGACTGGAACCGTGTTCACTGCTATAGAGAACCTAATTCTATCGTCTATGGACACTACTATGAACCACGATACTACCCAACTAGACGACACTACTACAGACCTGACAATGCCCGTGTAACTCATGGAAGATTTAGTGACCATAACTCAAGACCTTCTAATAGACGTGATGAGTATCATAGAAATGAGCCTATAAGACATCAATACCAAAATGATGCACAACGTCGTAATGAGTACCGAAGAGACCAATACCAAAGAGATAATCATAGATACGATTCACATAGAAACAACAGTAGAAGTACCTATGAGAGACGACCCTATCGAGATAAAGCCCGTATAACAAATGGACGTTTTTCAGATAAAAATGCAAACCGTTCAAGCTCACGTAGAAGTGAAAGTAAGAGTCGAGGACACTTACGTATTAACAAATAGATTATGCTCCTACTCCTTTTGAAAAAGGGAGTAGACCAATTTCTTAAATACTTTTAATAAAAACTCTCTCTCCTCACTATCCAAAATATCAAAAATCTCATTATCCTTTTCTACTAAAAGTTTCATACTTTTTTCAACGATTATTTCACCCTCATGCTCTATATGTACTAACATACTTCGTTTATCTTCTACCGATGCCATCCTAGAGATAAACCCTTTCTCTTGCAGTTTTTTCAGCACTTTGGTCATGCCACCTGATGAGAAGATGGTTGCCTCATACAAATCTGTAGGTGTCATTGTTTTACCATTAAAATAGAGTGCTGCTAAAACATCCATTTCAGAATGGCTCAATCCATAGGTATTTTGTAGTATGGTTGTACCCTCATTGAAAAGGTGTTTATAGAGCAGTGTAATCGGTAGGGTTATGCCAAATATCTCTTGCTCATCTTTCATACAGTTAAGATAGAGGTTATCTAAGTGTTCTTTTTTCATAGCATAATTATAGCAAAACTTTCCATAAACATTTATCTTTCTAGGAAGATAGTTTTAAGTTAGAAGATGTTATCTTTCTAGCAAGACAATTAGGAGAAGACCATGAAGTTCAACATACTGTTTCTGTTTCCCATGATGCTTTTTTCAGGAAATTTAGAAAATTTGGTTCAGCAGAGTTACCATGCCGAACCCATTAACATCGCAAAAGCCAATGTACAATCGGTCGAGCTTGAAAATGAAGCGATAGAAGAGAGTTATATGCCTCATCTTTATGTGGGTGGTAGTGCCAATGCTATTGATAAAGAGGGGTTTGGTGCAGCACGACAGAGTTCAAGCCTCTATGCTAAAGCCACAGCCGTACTCTATGATGGTGGTAAAAAGTGGGCATATCAACGACAATACAAATCTAAAATCGAGGCAGAAAAAGCGAAGCTTCAAAGTGATAAAAATCAACAAGCGTTAATGACCATTGAAGCTTATTATTCTGTTTTAAATGTTTTAGAACAGAAGAGAGCCACAGAGCAAGAGAGCCAACAGTTGAGCAAAGAGATTGAACGTTTTCAAATCTTCTACCAAGCAGGAACAGCCTCAGCTGACCAAGTAGAGAAGATTCGTGCTTCAAAAGCTCAAAACGATGCCACCCTTGCTGAATTGGATTTAAATCTCCAAAAGGCTCAACTCAATTTAGAGTGGTTGGTGGGCAGAAGCGTTACTGTAGAAGAGGGGTCACGTTTGGTTGAACCAACATTTAATGAAGCCAATAGACGAGCAGACATAGAAGCGATGGAGTTAGAAGTTACAGCCAACCAAGAGAACATTGCTATTGCAGGAGCCAACATGCGTCCAAATGTTCAACTTCAAGGGAAATATACCCACAGTCAATATGCTTATGATAATGAAGGTTTTAACCCTAATTTCCCTGAAAACCAAGGACAGATAACGGTCTCGGCTGAGTGGAAAGTGTTTGATTTTGGAATGACCAAGAAACAAAAACAGGTTTCAGAGTTGGGCTACATTGCTTCTAAAGAGCAGTTGAGTTATCAAAGTAGATTGGCAGAGTTAGAGTTAGCCAATGCTAAAAAATCACTTGAAATTGCCAAAACAAAGATAGAAGCTGCACAAGCACGGGTAGATGCCAGTGATAAAACCTATGAAGCAATTAGCCAAAAGTTTCATGCCAAGGTGGTGGACAACATCAGTTACTTGGACGCATTAAGTGATAAATATGATGCCTTAGCATCACTAAAAATTGCTCAAAACGATTATGAGGTCAACAAAGCAAACTACTATTACCAAGCAGGAATAGAACTACAGGAGAAAATACAATGAAAAAGATAATAGGAAGCCTAATTTTAGTAGGGCAATTATTGATTGGAGCAGAGGTCTATGCAACCTTTAATGTAGAGGCAAAACAGAGCTCAAAGCTTTCGTTAGATGTAGCTGGTTTGGTGAGTATGCTTAATGTGGATATTGGTGACAAAGTAAGCCAAGGTCAAGTCCTACTGGAACTGGATAAACAACAACAAGCATTGGATGTTAAATTGGCACAAAATGCTTTGAGGCTCTCAAACCTCTCATATAAATATGCAAACAACAGCTATAAACGCTATATAGAGATTAAAAATGTGATAGACAAAGAGCAGTTTGAAAAGGTAGAGTTGGACAAAAAGTTAAAACATGAGAGCATTGCTCAATCAACCAATTCACTTAAACGCTCTAAAGTTGCTTTGTCAAAACGGACACTGAAAGCTCCCTACACAGGGATGATTACAGCCAAACATATTGAAGTGGGTGACGGGGTAAGTGGAACAGCTCATGTTCTGCTAGAGATGATGGCATACCCTAATGTAAAACTGGTTCTAAACTTTGACCAAAAGTACTGGAACAGCATAAAAGTGGGACAGACCTTTAAATACAAAATAGATGGCGAGACCCAAGAGCGAGAGGGTAAAATCAGCAAAATCTACCCAATAGTCGACAGCAAAAACCGAAAACTTCAAGCTGAAGTGATTACTAAAGATATTATGCCTGGTCTCTTTGGTGATGGCACGATAGTTACGGAGTAGAGCATGTATAAATTTGCTATAAATCGCCCCATTACTACGCTAATGGGGGTGCTTTCGTTTATTGTCTTTGGGCTGATGTCTTATAAGACGATGCCTGTTAACCTTTTTCCTAATGTTGATTTCCCTGTGGTGACCATTCAGACAGCCTACAGTGGGGCTGATGCCTCAACCGTTGAGACCAAAGTGACCGATAAAATCGAAGAGGTGGTGAGTGGGATTGATGGAATAGATAAGCTCTTCTCTACCTCATATGAGGGGTTCTCTGTGGTTACCATTCAGTTTGAACTCTTTAAAGACCTCGATGTTGCGACCAATGATGTTCGGGATAAAATCGGTACGCTCATTCTTCCTGACGAGGTAGAGAAACCCACCGTTAAAAAGTTGGGGGCTACAGGTACGGTGGTGAACCTCTTTGTTGCCGATAAACAGAATAACCCTGTTGCTCTAATGCGACTGGCTGATGAGAAGCTCAAACCCAAACTGCAACGCATCCAAGGGGTGGGAGAGGTGAAGATTATCGGTTTTCAAGAGCGAGAGATACGCATTTTTGTTGACCCATTCCAACTCAATAAATACAATCTAACACCACTTGATTTGCAGAACATTATCGCCTCTCAAAATGTCTCACAGGGTGCTGGTAAACTCATTAACGCAGACCAAGAGATTATTGTTAAAGTCAAAGCCGATGCCTTAAGTGTCGATGAACTCTCTAACATCTTAGTCAAACCAGGTCTAAAGCTCAAAGATATTGCCAAAATCGAAGATGGACTAAGCGACAGTAGCAGTTACTCTAGTTTTAGTGGCAAACAGGGGGTAATGCTGGAGGTGAAAAAAATCTCTGGAGAGAATGTGCTGAATATTATTAACCATGTTAAAGAGATTCTGCCAACACTCGAAACAACAGCAGGAGAGAACTATCAGCTTCAACTCCTTCAAGACCAGAGTGAGAAGATACTGGTCAACATTAACAATGTAACTTTTGACCTTATCTACGGTTCTATTTTGGCAATTATAATTGTCTTCTTTTTCTTACGAAACTTTACGGCGACCTTTGTCTCGGCATTGGCGATTCCAACCTCGATTATTGGTACTTTTGCGATTATTGACTGGATGGGGTATGACCTGAACCGTCTTACGCTGATTGGGCTTACTTTGGCGATTGGTATCTTTATTGATGATGCGATTGTGGTGATTGAGAACATTACCAAAAAGATGGAAGAGGGGGTGGAGCCGTTTCAAGCCTCGTTTGAGGGGATTAAAGAGGTCTCTTTCTCTATTTTAGCCATCTCATCGGTGCTTCTTGCCGTATTTATCCCTGTGGCGTTTATGGATGGGATTGTGGGGATGTTCTTTAACTCCTTTGCCATGACCGTGGCTGCTGGTATTGTTATCTCCTATTTGGTGGCTGTGATGTTTATCCCCACCGTTGGGGCGAGAGTACTACAAGGTGGAGAGAGCCGATTTTTCCACTTTACCGAACCCTTTTTTAGAGGAATGGACAGGGTCTATGTGGCGATTTTGAAACCACTAATTCGCTTTAAAACTTTGACGATTATCTTTACGGTTGGACTGCTTATCGCCTCTACTAAACTCTCGACAGGAATGGAGTTTATCCCTATGGAGGACAACAGCGAGTTTCAAGTTTTCATTAAAGCTCCTGTGGGAACCAACCTAGAGAGTATGAAGCAAAAGGTGCAACCTCTACTGGAGAAAATAGATAATGACGATGCTATAGAGTATTCGGTACTCTCCATTGGGTACAACAGTGCTGAAGAGATTCAAAAAGCAAAAATATACGCCAAACTCAAACCAAAAATAGAGAGAGACCTAACCCAAGAAGAGCTGGTGATGAAGTACACCAACGAGTTTAAAGCCATTAAAGATATGGTCATAACAGTAGAAGATTTACCACCATTTGACACAGGAAGCTCCAACGCCCCTATTCAGTTGGTCTTAACAGGGGATGACTTGGATGTACTCAACGAAACCTCTAAAAAAGTGATGGAGATGTTGGCAAACATCAATGGGGTGACCAATATCGACCGAGATTATGAGTCAGGTAAACCAGAGATACGAATCGACCTCAACCGACAAAATGCCCAACTAGCAGGGGTAAGTGCGATGGATATTGCAGGAATATTGGGCAGTGCCTACAGCAGTGACAGAGCCATCTCCTACTACGAAGAGAAGGGGCGACAGTTTGATATAACGCTACGGTTTGAAGATAAGTATAGAGAGTCGATAGAAGATATGAAAAAACTACAAGTAAGAAGCAGTGATGGAAGCTTTGTCTCACTCGAAGGTCTGGTTACTTTTGAACAAAAAGAGAGTACAGCGTCGATTAACCGATTTGACCGTGAACGAAAAGTTTTGGTTACTGCTGGACTCTTTGGAAATAGCTTAGACAATGTGGTGGCTTCTATTAATGAGCAGATAACCGACCTACTACCCGATGGTTACAACTACCGATACACAGGCGATGTAGAGAACATGCAAGACACCAACGCAGCCTTTGGTGGTGCTGTGCTGTTGGCTGTGATTCTGATTTATCTTATTTTGGCAGCTCTGTATGAGTCGTTGATTCAACCCTTTATTATTATGGTTTCGATGCCACTTTCGTTTACAGGAGTTATCGTAGCCCTCTACCTCACAGGCAATAA
>JAHZJZ010000157.1 GCA_022600655.1 Campylobacterota bacterium
TGAAAATTAGGATACTTTCTTGAAAAGTTTTTTCACATTTGCAGTGGTTGTCTCCATTAGGCTCTCCTCTTCAATTTCAGAAAGCTCTGCCATCTTAGAGGCAATCAGTTTTGTGTAGCTCGGTTCATTACGTTTACCACGGTGAGGATGTGGTGTCAAGTACGGAGAATCGGTCTCTATCATGAGTTTATCTAAAGGAATTTTAGGATAAACATTAATAAGTTTTCGAGCATTTTTAAATGTCAAAACCCCACCTATTCCATAATAAAAATTTCTAGAAGCCAATTTTAAAAGTGATTCATCTGCATTATAACAGTGAAGAACTCCTCCCTCTTCACCTGCATACTCCTCTAATATTTTTAAACAGTCAAATGAGGAGTCTCGGATGTGTATAATCAAAGGAAGCTTTAATTTTTTTGCCCAAATAACTTGGTCTATAAAGACCTTTTTTTGTAGTCTTTTTTCAGCCTCTATCTCCTCTTCACTCTCAGGTAAACGGTAATAATCTAGACCACACTCCCCTATCGCCACACACTTTTCATGGCTCACAAAAGGCTCTAAAAATGCTCTATCGTAATTTTTCGCATCATAAGGGTGAACACCTACAGCAAAATAGACCTCATCATAAGTCTCACTAAGATCAACGGCTCTCTGCAGTGTCTCTGGGTCAGCACCAGGAATAATAAATCTCTCAACCCCCTGCTCTTTAGCTCTCTCTATTACTTCATCGATATCATCGTTATATCGTTCATCATCTAAGTGACAATGAGTATCTATTATCATTTTAACTACCTTGATATGTTTAATAAAAGAATTTTAGCATAAAATTTAATACTCATGACTTGCTACAAGAAATCCCAGACCCATCTAAACAGAAGTCCTCTTTACACTCTGCACCCTCATAATCACTACAGCACTTACAAACCTCTTTCTCTACTAATTTTTCATCTCTATTGGGAAACTTATCTTTCACCATTTCAAATACATAGGAGCCAAACTTATCTCCAGAGTTTTCATCATTTTGAAATTTCTTTTCTAAAGAACCTAAATAGGGTTTTACTTTTTTATTGACCTCAGTACGAAGTTCTGCTCTTTGGGTATATGTTTTACGATTTGAAAAAAAATCTGAAATAAATTTAATGACATTAACCACCAAAATAATGGCTATAAGTCCAAAAATCACTTTAATAATTATACTCTCCATGCCTCTTTCCTTTTTTAAAATATTATATCCTAAACACTTAGATATCAACAAATATATGATAAAATTCGCAAAATTTTATTAGACATAACCAAAAGGCATAGCATGGCAAAAAGAGAAGTAAAAAAAGCAGTATTGGCTTACTCTGGTGGACTTGATACCAGCATTATTTTAAAATGGCTTCAAGATGAGTACAACTGTGAAGTAGTAACTTTTACAGCTGATTTAGGTCAAGGTGAAGAGGTAGAACCAGCACGACAAAAAGCATTAGATATGGGGATTAAACCTGAAAATATTTTTATTTTAGACCTTAGAGAAGAGTTTGTAAAAGATTTTGTCTTCCCAATGTTTAGAGCAAATACTATCTATGAGGGTGAGTACCTTTTAGGAACCTCTATCGCTCGTCCACTGATTGCTAAAAAGCAGATTGAAATTGCAGCTCAAACAGGTGCAGATGCAGTCAGTCATGGAGCTACAGGTAAAGGGAATGACCAAGTACGATTTGAACTTGGGTACTTGGGTCTTGATGGAGACATCACGGTTATCGCTCCATGGAGAGAGTGGGACTTGAACTCTCGTGAAAAATTATTAGCCTATGCAGAAGACCATGGGATTAATATCGAAAAGAAAAAGCAAGGTCAAGAGTCTCCATACTCTATGGATGCGAACCTGCTCCATATCTCTTATGAGGGGTTGGTACTTGAAGACCCAAGCCTTGAGCCTGAAGAGGATATGTGGTTATGGTCGGTTAGCCCAGAGAATGCACCTGATGAGCCTGAATACATCAGCATCGACTATAAGTGTGGTGACCCAATTGCAATTAATGGTGAAGAGATGTCTCCTGCGACTATCTTAGAAACACTAAATCAATATGGAAACAAACACGGTATCGGTAGAATTGACATTGTAGAGAACCGATATGTGGGTATGAAAGCCCGAGGGTGTTATGAGACTCCAGGTGGAACAATTATGTTAAAAGCTCACCGTGCTATTGAGTCTATTACTTTAGACAGAGAAGAGGCACACCTTAAAGATGAGTTGATGCCACGATATGCAAAACTTATCTATAACGGTTATTGGTGGTCACCAGAGCGAGAGATGCTTCAAGCAGCGATTGATAAAACTCAAGAGGATGTAGAGGGAACAGTTAGAGTTAAACTCTACAAAGGAAATGTAACAGTAGTTGGTCGTAAATCAACTAAATCTCTCTTCTCTGAAGAGCATTCAACTTTTGAAGAAGATGAGGTTTATGACCAGAGTGATGCTGAAGGGTTCATTAAACTTAATGCACTCAGACTTATGATTGCGTTAGATATTAGCACGAAACA
>JAHZJZ010000158.1 GCA_022600655.1 Campylobacterota bacterium
AGGTTTGGCACCTCGATGTCGGCTCATCGCATCCTGGGGCTGAAGCAGGTCCCAAGGGTATGGCTGTTCGCCATTTAAAGCGGTACGCGAGCTGGGTTCAGAACGTCGTGAGACAGTTCGGTCCCTATCTGCCGTGGGCGTTGGATGATTGAGGAGAGTTGCCCCTAGTACGAGAGGACCGGGGTGAACGAACCACTAGTGCACCAGTTGTCCTGCCAAGGGCATAGCTGGGTAGCTACGTTCGGATGTGATAACCGCTGAAGGCATCTAAGCGGGAAGCCAACTCCAAGATGAATCATCCCTGAAGATTCGCAGAAGACTACTGCGTTGATAGGCTGGGTGTGTAAGTGATGTAAGTCATTTAGCTGACCAGTACTAATAAATCGTTTGTTTTTCTATTATCTTTCAAATAGCACTACCTTATTAAGTGTAAGAACCTAATAACTAGTATATTTAAGATGTTTAAAAAGCATATAAAACCCAAATTAGCAATTCAACCATTACGATAGACTCTTAACCATGTTATGTAACTAACATACCATTCACAAGAAGATAACTCAAAGCTCATTGAGCTAAGAAAGTAAAGTATATACTTTTAACTAATAACTATTAGTTACCCAAATATATTTTCCTTTCTTAGTGGTGGGTCTAGAGGGAGGGTTATACCTGGCTCCATTCCGAACCCAGAAGTCAAGCCTCCCATCGCCGATAATACTTACCCTGTCTGGGTTGGGAATGTAGGTCGCTGCCACTTTGATTTCTCTTTATCTTATTTTTATCCCACTCTTACTTTATTTTTATTACTTTTTATTTTCTAATATGTTTTTTCTTTTTCTCTTTATTACTTTTTTCATTATTATAAATACGATACAATACTTTTTATTAATTAATTAGGATTACATAGTGTCAAAAAAAATTGCGTCAGCGAGAATAACAGAGACAAGTTCTCAACTACTTCAAGAGTTAAATAACTCTTTACCATTTGATAAAGTGCTTTATCGTGAAGATATAGAAGGCTCAAGAGCTCATGCTTTTATGTTATCTGAACAGGGAATTATCTCTAAAGATGATTATGAAAAAATTGAAAATGGTTTAGTAGAGATATATGAAGAGATAGAGTCGGGTAAATTTAAGCTTGATGGAGATGATGAAGATATTCATATGGCGATTGAGGTGCGATTAACTGAAAAAATTGGTGATGCAGGTAAACGATTGCATACTGCAAGAAGTCGTAATGATCAGGTGGCATTAGATTTTAGGCTTTTTGTTCAAAAAAATAGTCAAGTTATTGCTAATCTTCTTTTACAAAATATAGAGACTTTGATAAAAGTTGCTAACAAAAATATTACGACACTACTTCCAGGTATGACACATCTTCAACATGCTCAGCCAATTAATTTTGGATATCATATGATGGCATATGCCTCTATGTTTAAAAGAGATTATGAACGATTTATAAGCTCTTATGAGCGAAACAACTACTCACCTATAGGTTGTGCTGCATTGGCGGGTACACCTCACACTATTAACCGTCAAACTACATCAGAAAGGCTTGGATTTAAAGAGCCTACTTTAAACTGTCTCGATACAGTAAGTGATAGAGATTTTGGTTTGGAGATTCTTTTTAATATCTCGACTATGATGATGCATATGAGCCGTTTGAGTGAGGAGCTTATCTTGTGGTCGGCTAGTGAATTTAGATTTATTACACTTAGTGATAAACATGCTACAGGTTCATCAATTATGCCACAAAAGAAAAATCCAGATATTCCAGAGTTGCTTAGAGGAAAAACAGGTCGGGTCAATGGTAACCTTATCTCCCTTTTAACAGTAATGAAGGGTCTTCCATTGGCTTATAATAAGGATATGCAAGAGGATAAAGAGGGTGTTTTTGATTCGGTAAAAACTGCTCTGCTTTCACTACAAGTACTAAATGAGATGATAGATGAGATGCAGGTTAACAGTGAGAATATGGAAAAAGCTTGTATGATAGGTCATTTAAGTGCAACAGATTTGGCTGATTATCTTGTGAAAAATGTAGGTATTCCTTTTAGAGATGCATATCATATTACTGGTAATGTGGTTAATGTCGCAGAAACAAAAGGGCTAGATATTTCAGAACTTACCTTAGACGATTTACAAAGTGTAGATGCTAGGATAGATGAGGGTGTCGTTGCACTACTTGATAATAGAGCCTCTATGAATGCACGGCAATCAGAGGGAGGAACGAGTACCATTCGTACTCAAGAACAGATAGAGAAGCTTACCTTATGGGTAGCATCACAAAGATAAGGAGTTGGAATGTTTGGATTGTTTAAAGCTAAAAGTACAAAATTGGTCTCACCTGTTGATGGACAGTTAATTGAACTTGAGAATGTCCCAGATAAGGTTTTCTCTCAAAAGTTGGTAGGTGATGGTATTGCGGTTATTCCTTCAAGTGGTACAGTTGTGGCTCCTGTAACAGGTGTTATTTCACGAATATTTCCAACGCATCATGCTTTTTCCATTACTACCTCTAACGGCTTAGAGGTAATGGTTCATATAGGACTAGATACTGTTGAACTACAAGGAGAGGGTTTCAGTTGTCTTAAAAAAGAGGGTGACGAAGTTACCGTAGGTACTCCAATTATTCGGGTCGATAAAGAGTATCTTAAATCACAAGGAAAAGAGATTATCACTCCTATGGTAGTAAGCAGTGAAAAAGAGATTACTGTTGAGAAACATAAAGTTGGTATTGTACGTGAGGGTGAAGTTCTTTTAGAAGTTAAATTTTCATAACAGTGTATGGAAAAATTTCTTATTGTGACCGATATTATAGGAATCATCTCTTTTTCTATTAGTGGTTTTTTGATTGCAATTTATTATAAGTTTGACTTGGTTGGTGTTTTTATTGCTTCAACGCTCACTGCTTTGGGTGGTGGAATTATACGCGATGGGATGATAGGTCAGATGCCTTTTGCCTTTACGCATAATTATCCTTTTTATGTGATTGTAGGAACAGTTGCTATTATGAGTACCTTTAAAATCCACAGAATCAAAGATATAGAGAACCATTTTATCTATGTACTTAGTGACTCCATTGGTCTAGTGGCTTTTAGTATTATGGGAGCATTAATTGCTCTTAGGGAAGAGGTTAATCTGTTAGGGACTATTGTTATAACACTCCTAACAGCTGTAGGTGGTGGAACTATTCGTGATGTTCTAACCAATAAAATCCCTTTTTTTATGGAAAAAGACTTTTATGCTGTTATTGCTATCTGTATAGGAATATTTTTCTATTTTATTAATGGCTATGTAGAGATAGATTTAATAACTATTCTAGTGGTGTTTGTCGTCTTTCTATTTATACGTCTATTGGCTTATTACAAAAAGTGGTCAGTACCTTTTTTACACTAGTTACTTTTTAAACGTCTCTATATACAACTTCTCAACTTTAATCCTAGCCCACTCATGGTCAACATTTCTTAAAAATTTAAGAGAGGCTTTGATGTGAGGGTTGTTATTAAAGCAGTTGATTTTCACTCTTTTTCCTAACTCTTCCCAGCCATAATGCTCTACAAGTTCTTTAATAATCTGTTCAAGTTTAATGCCATGCAGTGGGTTATTTGAGTTGTCCATATTTTCTCTTTTCTGGTATTATATGACAATTTGACATATTTCTAGGTTATTTCTGAAAGCTGTTCTATACTGTTACTATGAAAACCATAAAAGAACTCCATAACGATGATAAACCCAGAGAGAAGTTGGTCAAAAAAGGGGTAGAATCTCTAAAAAATGATGAGCTTCTCTCTGTACTTATAGGCTCAGGTATACAGGGGAAAGATGTCCGTAAACTCTCACGAGGGATTGTCGCTCTCTTAGATAGTTCTTTTCACTCTTTAACACTAGAACAACTATGCAATATTCATGGTTTAGGTATCGCCAAAGCCTCACAAATCTTAGCTTCGATAGAATTAGCCAAACGCTACACCTCACAAGCCAATAAAAAAATCACTTCAGCAGAAGATGTTTCTAAAGAGTTAAAATCTTTTACCACTAAACAGCAAGAGTATTTTTTAACCATTACCCTTGATGGGGCATCACACATTATTAACACCCGAACTGTTTTTATAGGCACACTCAACCAGAGCTTGGTTCATCCACGAGAGGTCTTTGCCGATGCTATTGCCGATAGAGCAGCAGGAATCATCATAGCACATAATCATCCATCAGGAACACTGAGTGCTAGTTGTGCTGATATACAGATAACGGAACGATTAGAGGAGGTTTCCAAATTGGTTGGGATTGAACTGCTTGACCATGTGATATTGGCTAAAGATGGGTTTTATAGTTTTGCTGATGAGGGGTTGTTGTAGACGCTGTTTATATTGTGCTTATGCTATTTCTAATGTATAGAAATTTGACTTTGGCTTTGATGGTGTAGTCGGGGGACTACACTCTACTTATGTTATGCTTCTAAAAAAAGGAAAAATTATGAGTGATATTGTAATTTATGAAAATGGAGAGGTTGCGTTAAATGCGACGGTTGAGAATGAGACTATTTGGTTAAGACAGGACTGTTATAACTCGACATATTAATAATATATTGAAAGATAATGAAGTCGATGAAAAAAGCAATGTGCAAAAAATGCACATTGCAAAAGACAAGGTGTTGTATAAAGACAATGGCGAGTTGAAGATAAACGATAATGCTCTGGCTTCATTGGCTCTTTTGGTGGCGACAAGTATGCCTGAACAGAAAGATATAATTATACGGTTGATTATGAATATGATTTATGATGGAGAGTAATGAGTTGATTAAAATAGTTAATCGACTCAAAATATGATACAATTAGAATACTTAATTGTCTCAAAAGGGTTAAAATGGAGAAAAATATCAAAAAGTGGGTATGGCAACATGAGAATTATCCCAATTTTTCTTATGATAAAAGTCAGCTAAAAGAGTTGTTAACTTCTCTTGAGTATAGGCGTGGTCTGCTTGATGGGGTAGCAAAGTTTTTTAGTGAACAAGATAGGGTGAGTGTTGAGGTTGATATTTTAACTGAGGAGGCGTTGCATACTTCGGCGATAGAGGGGGAGTATCTGCGTCGAGATAGTGTACAAAACTCATTAAAAAAGAGACTTGATAGAGAGTTTTCAGCCCTAGAAGATAGCTCAACCCATCAGAGTGATGCGTTGGTGGCTGTGTTGTTGGATTGTAGTTTGAACCGTGAGCCTCTGGAGGTGGAGCGACTTCATGCGTGGCACAATGCTCTGTTTGAGGGGAAACGCTTTGATGTGTTGACCAAGATTGATGTGGCTTCGTTTAGAACACATGACGATATGGAGGTGGTCTCTGGAGCAATAGGTTATGAAAGGGTACACTATTTGGCTCTGCCTCAAAAACGGATTGAGCAGGATATTTTTGAGCTTTTAGAGTGGTGTAATAGTGCTGATGAAAACATCTATATCAAAAGTGCTTTGGCTCATTTATGGTTTGTTATTATCCACCCTTATGATGATGGTAATGGACGGATTGCACGAGCCATTACCGATTATCTGCTCTCTAGCCAAAGTGATGAAAAGGCGTTTAAACTCTATTCGTTTTCGATGGCAGTTAACAGCGATAGAAAAGGGTATTATGCCATTTTAGACCGAACAACCAATCTTTTTAAGAATCGTGATTATGATTTTACCCCTTGGTTATTGTGGCATTTGGAGACATTGAGCTGTGCAATGGAGATGGCACTAGAGAGAATAGATGAGGTGATTGCTAAGACAAAGTTTTGGGATAGATGTCGAGACAAGAGCCTAAATGCACGACAGCTAAAGGTGTTGGGTAAAGTTTTGGAGAAGGGTGATTTTGAGGGTGGCATCAATACTAAAAAATACATCTCAATGACCAAAACAAGCCGAGCGACAGCCGTGCGAGATATAAATGAGTTGTTGGAGTATGGGTGCATCGTCCAAATAGAAGGCAGTTTAGGGCGAAATGTCCGTTATGAGGTGAAACTATAATGAGTAAGATAAATGTACCAAAATTGAGATTTGGGGAGTTTGATGGGGAGCGGGTTGAGAAGAGATTAGATGAAACCTAAACTGCTAGAGCGTCGTAAAGTGATTTCTAGGGTAACCGATAAGATTGTTGATTATATTGGGAAGTTTATGGATGGGGTAGCAGAGCCTAAAGAGGGGTATGGAAAAAAGGAGTAGAGAGGGAAATCTCTCTACAAACTCCCCTTTATCATCTCAGCCACACCTTCAGCCTTAGTTCCCAAAACCACTTGAATCGTTGTATTACTAGGCTTAATCACCCCTTTAGCTCCAAGCTTCATAAATGCATCATCACTCAAGCCTTTAGAAGATTTAACCTCCATACGAAGCCGTGTAATACATGCATCGGTAGAGATAATGTTCTCTTTTCCTCCAAGAGCTTCTATAAAGGCTAGGGCTTCATTGGAACTTTCTACTTTTTCATTCTCTTTATCTGCTCCGAATATGGTGAGTTTAAAGATTTTAATGGTGTAGTAGGAGAGTATAAAGTAAACAAACCCAAATACCAACCCCAATGGTAAAATAAGCAGTGGATTGGTAGCGAGTTTATAGTTAATCACATAATCAAAAAAACCTGCTGAGAAACCAAATCCATGATGGATATCAAGGGCATGGGCTGTAGCAACGGCGAGTCCTGCTAATATGGCATGAAGTAGAAAGAGTAGGGGAGCTACAAATAAAAATAGAAACTCTAACGGTTCGGTAATACCTGTCAAAAATGAGGTAAAGGCAACTCCTGCTAAGATGGCTCCTGCTTTTTTGCGTTGCTCTTTGGCTGTGGTGAGGTAGATGGCAAGTGCCATAGATGGCAGTCCAAACATCATGACCACATAGAACCCTGCCATGTAAATTCCAGCACTTGGGTCACCTGCAAAGAATCGGTGTAGGTCTCCATTGGCTACGACGGTAGCTCCCTCTTTGATGTATTCGTATTCGCCAACTTGGAAGAGGAAAACAGAGTTTAGAATGTGGTGCAGTCCTAGAGGGATAAGCAGTCGATTGAGTGTACCATAGATAAAGCTTCCTACTTCATCAAGGTTGATAATTATATGAGAAAACGCATCAATAGCTCCTTGAGCATAGTGCCAAAAATACCCTGCTAAAACTCCTACTATAATGGCTGAAAGGGCTGTGATAATGGGTACAAATCGTTTTCCTGAGAAGAAGCCTAAAAACTCTGGTAGTTTAATGGTGTGGAAACGGTTGTAGAGGACTCCTGCTAAAATACCTATGATGATACCGATAAATACTCCCATATTGAGGTCTTTGTCAATCTGTAAATAGACAGCTTTGGCAATGAGAATCCCCACCCCTGCTGAGAGTGCTGCTGCTCCATCATTATTTTTAGCCAAACCGTAAGCGATACCGATGGCAAAGAGGAGGTCAAGATTTGAGAATATGGACTCTCCTGCTACTTTCATAATATTGGCAACAGCTCCATCGAGGTAAGGAATGTCTCCAAAACCAAGACGCAGTAAAATAGCTGCAATAGGAAGTACTGCAATAGGGGTCATGAGGGCTTTACCCACTTTTTGTAATAGACTAAACATTTCGAATTCTCTCTTTTAGTGATGGTATAAGTTTGGATGAGACGGATAGGGTATTGTACCCCATGCTTATAAGTTGTTCTGTAGCCTCTTCTAATCCTGCTAACTCTCCACAGATACTTATGGGTTTTTCTGTGGTCTCTACTATCTGTTTTAAGGCACTCATAATCATAGGTGAAGTGGCATCTGCTGTTAGGCTAGGGTGGGTTCGTTCTATGGCGAAGAGGTATTGGGTAAGGTCATTGGTTCCTATGGAATAGAAGTCTACTAGTTGGTCGAACTCTTTAAGGGCGAAGATGACGCTTGGGACTTCTAACATGATTCCGAATTGAATGTTATTTATATTGATGTTGTTTTCTTTGGCGATATTTAAAGCTATATCTTTGCCAGTATTAAATTCTTCTGGAGTGGCTACCATTGGAAACATTATTTTTATGGAATTTTTATGATGGTTGTAGGCTCTAAAAATGGCTAGTAGTTGCTCTTTTAGTAGGGTTTGTTCTTGTAGTGAAAATCTTATTCCTCTGACTCCTAAAAATGGGTTATTCTCTTTTTCTATATTGATATAGGGTAGAGATTTATCTCCTCCTATGTCTAAGGTTCTGATAGTGAGTTCATCAAAGAGGTCAAATATTTCTGTGTAGGCTTTGGTTTGCTCTTCTATGGAGGGTTTGTTTTGGGTAAATAGAAACTCTGTTCGTAGTAGTCCAACGCCATCTGCTCCTAACTCTTTTGCCTCTTTAGCAGAGTCTAAATCAGCGATATTGGCTAAGATTTTAACGCTTTTTCCTCTTTTGGTTTCTGTGGTTTCAAAACGGTTTTGGTAGCTCTGCTCTTGTTGTGCTTTGAATGTTTGTTGTCTCTTTTGAGCTTTTTCTAGGTCGTTTTGGCTTGGTTTTAAGATGAGGTTTCCACTGTTGGCATCGAGTATCGCTTGGCTAGAGAGCTTAACTGTTTCATTGATAATTATTGAAGGAATAGCAAACGAACGCAGTAAAATAGAGGCGTGTGAGGTGGGTGTACCTTTTTGTAAAATGACACCCTCTATAGGTGTATTGTTTAGTCTGTTTATCTCACTTGGCAGTAGGTCATCGGCTAGTAAGATATAAGGTCTGTTTGGTAAATTTAGTCTGCTACCAATACCCATATGAGATAAGATTCTATTTTGAATATCTCTATAGTCAGCGATGCGTGACTCAAACTTTGTATTTTTGAGTTTCTCTATCTCTTTGTCTATATGGTCAAAGTTTTTTTCAAAGAGTTCAGAGTTTAGTAGCTCTTTTTGGGCTAGAAATATTTGGGCTTCATCTTTGGTTTTATTGATTTCATATAAATTTGAAAGCTCTTCTTTGACTTTATCTATCGCATCTCGTAGGGGCAGAGCAGTCTCTCTGCCTTTGTATTCAATCTTTTCATATACAACCATAGGAGCGATAGCTATCCCCTTAGCAATGGTTTGACCTGTGAATGCAGAAGCTTCATAGTTCTCCTTCTCCTGTTCAACTGTTTTAATCTCTATATCATTATGCATAAGCTGTTTAAAAAAATCAGAGAGATGTTCACTCGCCTCTTGGGCTTTATGACCAATACAGTTTAAAATAAATGTTTCACCTTTTTCAAGAGCCAATCCTAAAATTTTAGGAACTTGCGTAGCAGAGACCTCTTGGTTTTTAGCTACGATGGTAATGGTGGCGTTAAACTGTTTGGCTTCATTGGCAAACTCGGCGATGGGTCTAAGGTGAAAACCGTTTGATGAGGTGATGGTGAGGGTGGTTTGGATGGGTGGGGGTGTTTTTGAGAATAGTTTTTTGAGTATAGGGGTCAGCACTGGAGACGTACCTATCTTGGTTTGAATATTTCTTTTCGCAGTTGGTAGCTTGCCTCTTATGTCGGTCAACTGTTGCTCGTATTCTGCATTTTCAAATACCTTTGAAGCGTAGTCAACAAACCTATCAACCAATACTGGATTGTCCAAGTTTAACTTGCTGATCTTGTCAATTAATATTTGGGCCTGTCTAGTAGTGATGTCGCCCTTGGTCACCATGTTTCTAATCAGTTGACCTAAAGCCTTTCTCTTTTGATTAATATCCAACTTGCCTTGCTTGAATGATTTAATCTCATCGTTTATCTCTTCCTTGAGTTTAGTAGTTGGCTTCTTTTTGGCAGCAAGGTTTTTCAATGCCTGCTTGAAGTCTTCCAGAGTTATGTTGTTTTTCGCAGCAACCTGAGCCATCGCATCCTCAAGCATCATCCCACCCTTGACTAAAACCTTAACGGCTTTAACCATAACTTGAAGTACAGGAAGGGCAATGTTAACCCCAAGGGATTCTTTCCCTTGCTGAGTTATTTTATTGTCAATAGAATCCAAAAAGTCCATTGTCTTTTGAAGCACGCCCGGATTTTTTGGATCTAACTTTGCTAAACTTTCAACAGGATCTGAGGTTACCGCTTGCAATGAT
>JAHZJZ010000159.1 GCA_022600655.1 Campylobacterota bacterium
GGTGAGCATAAACCTGTCTTATGCAATACCAAAGAGAAACAGACTGTTATTATTGTCAATAAAAATCGTCATTTGAACATTCCTGAGTTTTGGATTGACCAACTCAAAGACCCTGATAAAGTTATAATGGATGCCAAAGCCATTAAGGCTTTTAATGAACACACCTCATACACTCAACATAGGCTAACTTTTTTTAAAGATGTAGCAAGTGCCTATGGAACAAGTTGGGTTAAAGAGAGTATAGAGAGGGCAGGAATTGGACTTAGAAATAGTACCAAATACTTTTCTGATGGAAATAAAATAAAAAACAGTTTTTTTGACCAAGTCCAAAGCTATATGAGTTTAGAGCTACTACAAGAGAGTAAAGTGACCACCCGTTATGCACTTACCGTTAACTACAGTGACCAGAAAATCATACCTACAGAGTTAGCTCTTTTAAAAAAGAAGAATCAGATACACTTTGACCGAAACCAAAACTCTGCACTAGACATCGCAACGCCTGTTGCCATACTCCATACCACAGAAGATGGGCAGTGGCACTATGGTATTGGACCTACAAGTTCAGGATGGCTAAAAGATAGCGACATCGCCTTTGGTTCTAAAAAAGAGATTCAAAACTACTTGGATAGTAAAAACTATATTGTCACCACATCAGCCAAAAGTGCCTTAATGATTGCAGGGAGTTACCATGACTATCTTCGTATGGGGGTTAGACTTCCTGTTATCATGACCATTGATGAGATGAGTATGGTACTCATACCCACACGAGACAGAGAGGGGAACTTGGTACTGGGTAATGGAACCATTAAAACTTCCGATACCCACAAAGGGTATTTAGCTTATACCCCACGAAACATTCTGCTTCAAGCCTTTAAATTTCTAAATGCCCCTTATGGTTGGGGTGGAATGTATGGAGAGCAAGACTGCTCAAAGTTTTTGCAAGAGATTTATGCCACAACAGGGGTCATGCTACCTAGAAACTCAGCATCGCAATCAGAGGTAGGAACTTCACAGGTAGTTCTAGAGGGATTAGCCAACAATCTCAAAAAAGATATTTTAAACAAAAGTGATATTGGCTCTACTATTTTGCATCTACCTGGACATATTGTTTTATATTTGGGAGAGTATAAGGGAGAGCCTTATATTATTCATACCGTTTGGGGAAGTTCTAGCAAACATTTTGCTTTAGGGCGTACAGCTGTTACTCCGTTACGGTTTAACAACTATATCAGTCAAGTAGATATGGCGACGAATATTACTCCATAAAACTACCATTACTATCTTCAAACACTATCTTTGCATGAATCTTATCTGCTGAGACACTTTTTTGTTTGAAGTCATAACGTAGGTTTTCACCTTTGACGCTACTTTCATTGATATCTATCTGAAACTCATTGGTGGTATGAATGTTTTTATCTTTAAGAGAGTACTCTAGCTTTTGTGTTGTAAATGCTATGCCGTCATCTCTTTTTAAAATAATGTCATCGTTTAAATAGATAAAATCATCTCGATAGATGGCTTTTTTGGCTAAAAGATGATGATTTTTTTGATAACTTATATTGATATCATCTAACTCAAAATGAGATTTATATTTTACAGCTTGTGAAGATACCAACTGATTTGATACTCCTGTTTCAGTTACTTCTATTAAAGAGAAATTTTTAAAGGTAAGCTCTTTAGATGAGTTTGACTCTATGGCAGAGATATCACTAGGTTTTTGAAACAGTAAAACACCAAATACTAAAGCGACTGCTAAGAGCAGTACATACTCAATTCTTAATACCATAATTTCAAGTACTGCTCTTCAAGTCCCTCTAAAACAATCAACTGCTCTATCATCTCTCGTACAGCACCGTCACCACCTCTACTTGTGAGTTGAACATCAGCTATCTTTAGAACATAGTGTGAAGCGTTAGCTGGAACAAATGCCATTTTGGCTGAATCTAACATTTTATAGTCGTTGAGATCATCACCTATTGAGGCTACATTCTCCATAGTCAAATTTAATTCATCTAAAAGAGTTTCTAACACCTCTCGTTTATTATGAATCCCTTGATAGAAG
Source organism: Campylobacterota bacterium (assembly GCA_022600655.1). GTDB lineage: Bacteria > Campylobacterota > Campylobacteria > Campylobacterales > Sulfurovaceae > UBA1140. The sequence goes on from JAHZJZ010000159.1 coordinate 2,063, forward strand.
TGTTCAATTCCTAACTCTTTAGCCCGTCGTTCAACAATTTTAGAGCTTCTTCCTGTAATGATAGCCACCTGTTTACCAAGCTTAACCCAAGAGGCGATGGCTAAACCATCTTTAACACAAAAAGACTTGACCTCATCACCATTTTGACTGTAGGTAATTTTTCCATCAGTCATCGTACCATCAACATCTAAAACAATTAGTTCAATACTCATAGAACCCCTTTAGTACTAGGTATACCAGCATTTTCATTAATAGAGACACCTCGTCTCAGTGCAACAGCTAAAGCTTTAAAAGCTGCTTCTGCCATATGGTGTTTGTTTCGTCCACGATTACAGATTAAGTGCAGTGTTAAGTGGGCATTAAAGGTGAAGGCTCTAAAAAACTCTTCGACCAACTCTACATCAAACGTACCTATTTTACCCTCCATAGGCATCTCAAAAACCAAATAGGGTCTATTTGACACATCTAAGTCACAGGTAACAGAAGCTTCATCCATAACCACAGTAGCATTACCATAACGCTCTATACTTTGAACAGGGTAAGCAGCTTTATAGAAAGCCTGACCGATAACAATAGCAACATCTTCAACAGAGTGGTGATCATCAATGTGGGTGTCTCCTTTACAAGAGACCTCTAAATTCATATGAGAGTGTTTGGCTAGAGCTTCTAGCATGTGGTCAAGAAAGCCTACACCTGTGTCGATGTTGGACTCTCCTGAGCCATAAAGTTCGAGACTAACTGATATCTGTGTCTCTTTGGTCTCGCGAGAGATTTCAATCATTTTTATTTCCTAACTAAAAATGCTCCATCTATGCTATATCTTAACATAAACTCTCTAGCTTCTTTATCACTAGTAAACCCTTCTATTCTAACTTTATAGAGAGGTTGAGCATCTTTCATTTCTTGTTTAATTTCTACGTTATATTGGTCACTCAATAAACTATAGCGTTTAGCATACACTTTTGCACCTGCATATTTTCTGAAAGCACCAACTTGAACTGATATTTTAGAAGAATTACTATTAAGGGCTGGTTGAAACTTATCAAGAGTTTCTATATAATTATCTGCACTATAGCCACTGTTTATGGCGGTAA
>JAHZJZ010000160.1 GCA_022600655.1 Campylobacterota bacterium
ACCGTGGTGGTCGGATTATTTTAGAGAATGGGTATGAGCAGATTATCCAAGCGACGGGGTATGCTAAATCGGCTAAAGATTTGGGGAATATTGTCATCAAAAGTCGTCAGGGGAATCCGTTAAAAGTTTCTGATATTGCATCCGTTGACCTTGTGCCATCGTATCGCCGTGGTATGGCAGATTTGAACGGTCAAGGTGAAGTGGTTGGGGGTATTGTGGTGGTGCGTTATGAAGAGAATGCTTACGCCGTGATTCAAGAGATAAAAGCAAAACTGGCCGATATTGCACTGGACGATGTGGAACTGGTCACCACTTATGACCGAAGTGACTTGATTACCAAAGCGATAGATACCTTGACCCATACACTCCTTGAAGAGTCGCTGGTGGTTTTGGTGATTGTGTTGCTCTTTCTGCTCCATTTTCGCTCAGCGTTGGTGATTATTATTACGCTTCCTTTGACCATTGCCATTACTTTTTTATGGATGAAATGGGCAGGGGTGGAGTCCAATATTATGTCACTAGGAGGAATCGCCATTGCCATTGGGGCGATGATAGATGCGTCGATTGTGATGGTGGAGAATGTGCATAAAAAAATCCAAGCTCATGAAGGAGTTTTAGAGGGGCAAGAGCGAATAGAGCTTATTCTGAATGCCTCTAAACAGGTGGGACGACCTATCTTTTTTGCTTTGATACTCATCGTGGTTTCATTTTTGCCCATCTTTGCACTTTCAGGTCAAGAGGGGGCGTTGTTTAAACCTTTAGCGTATACCAAAACTTTTGCGATGCTGACAGGGGCGATACTCTCGATTACCCTTGTGCCGATTCTGATGGTCTATCTGGTTCGTGGAAAAATCCTTGATGAACGACGCAACTGGTTAAACCGATTTTTTATCTGGCTCTACTCTCCACTGCTCAAAGGGGCGTTGTGGTTACGCTACGCTGTGCCGTTTGTGTTGGTTGGATTTATCGCGTATGGTGTGTGGATTTATGGGCAACAGAAGTGGGAGTTTATGCCACCACTCAATGAGCAGACCTACATGTATATGCCTGTAACGCCATACGGAATAGGGATAGATACAGCCAAAGAGCTGACGCAAAAGACCGATAAAATCTTAAAAGAGAACTTCCCTGAAGTCGCTACTGTCTTTGGAAAAGCAGGACGAGCCAACACAGCGACCGACCCAGCACCATTGAGTATGATAGAGACCATTATCACCTTTAAACCTCAAAGCGAATGGCGAGAGGGGATGACTTATGAGAAGCTACTGAACGAGATGGAAGCAACCCTACAGATAAAAGGACTCACCAACTCATGGACGTATCCTATCCGTGGGCGAATTGATATGTTGCTTTCAGGTATTCGTACCCCATTGGGCATAAAACTCTATGGAGACACCACCGAAGAGCTGTCTAAATATGCCAAAATGATAGAGCAACGCCTTAAAGGATACGGAGGAACCCAATCGGTCTTTGCTGACAAAGCCAACAGTGGATACTACCTCAACATCGACCTAAACGATGCTAAGATAGCTGAATATGGTATCAATAAAAACCTAATCTTAGACACCATCTCAAACGGTGTGGGGGGCATGACGGTCGCCACTCTTTACGAGGGCATCAAACGCTACCCCATCTCGGTACGCTATGAACAGAGCCAACGATCAGATTTGACCAGCATTGGAAAGATACGTATTAAAACCCCGTATGGTTATGCACCGTTAGAGACCTTTGCCAAGTTGTACTACAAAGAAGCCCCCTCGGTACTCAAAGCTGAAAAGGGTAAAAAGGTCATCTTTATCTACATCACCCCCAACCAAGGTACAACATCACAAGCCTACAAACAAGAGGGGATGAAACTGTTAGAAGATTTAAAACTCCCAACAGGCTACTACTTTGAGTGGGCAGGAGAGAGTGAGTACTTGGAGTCTGCAATGGAGCGACTTCTTTTTATTGTACCGATTACGCTCTTTATCACCTTTATCCTTATCTATTTGGGGTTACAGAGCATGCGAAATGCGTTGATAGTCTTCTTGACCCTACCTTTTGCCTCGGTAGGGGGAATACTCTACATTGATATGTTGAATTTTAACTTCTCTATCGCTGTGGTGGTGGGGTTCTTGTCACTCATTGGGGTGGCAACCGAGACGGCTATTGTGATGATAATTTACCTTGAAGAGGCTGTGGAAAAAGTCAAAAAAAGAACAGCTGAAAATCTAAAAGAAGCTATTTATGAAGGAGCTGTACTGCGTGTGCGTCCTAAACTGATGACCGTCTTTGCTATTTTGGGTGGATTGATTCCTATTATGTATATTGATGGGGTTGGGTCTGAAGTGATGCAGAGAATTGCTGCTCCTATGATTGGTGGGGTGGTTTCTTCGGCTGTGTTGACGCTTTTGATCATTCCTGTGGTTTATTTTATGGGGTTGAAGGAGGATACGGAGTGATTTTTAGAGAGGCAAGTAGTGAGTTTTACTTGCCTTTAAAATTTTAAGTATTTGAATGGTCTGTCTGTTCTAAGGTATCAATATAGTTACATAGGTCATCGTTATCGTTACAAACATTGGGATGACTGCTGCGTTTTTCATTAAAATCTATCAGTTGTTGGGATACAAATTCCCAATTGATAAGCTTTGACCACTGTTTTAGATAGTCTGCTCTTGCATTACGATAATCGATATAGTAGGCGTGTTCCCAAACATCACAAGTTAGCAGAGGGGTATGACCATTCACCAGTGGGTTACTTGCATTAGCGTGTGATTCAATGAGTAAATTTCCACTCTCATCGAGTGCCAACCATACCCATCCTGAACCAAAAAGAGTTGTTGCTGTTGCTAAAAAGCGTTCTTTGAATGCCTCTAGTGAAGCAAAATCTCTATTTATTAATTCTAAAAGCTCTTTAGAGGGTTCACTCTTCTCCTGTCGCATTCCTTGGAAATAGAAGTCATGGTTAAAGACCTGTGCAGCGTTATTAAAAATCGCTCCATCTGATTGTTGAATAATCTCATCAAGATACATGGTTTCAAATTTGGTATTTTTGATAAGTGCATTGAGATTATTAACATAAGCCTGATGATGTTTTCCATAATGGTACTCTAGT
>JAHZJZ010000009.1 GCA_022600655.1 Campylobacterota bacterium
GTAATTTATGTAAACTCTTTTGGTTAAGAGGTAAACTGTATCTTTCAAAAAGATGCTTCTTCGTTAAAATATCACCTTTCGTGTAAAGCATAGAGTTTTTAATATAACCAACCTGTTTGGTTGAAGCAAAAACTCGTGTCTGTTGAGAGTGTCACGCTTTTTGCATTATAGTTAAAGTCATTTGAAGGGTCAATATAAACATCTTCTGCAACCAATCGTGTCTTATCAAGTGTAATAGGACCATAAGTGGTTTTTTTCATGCTAGCTGTAAAGTTACTGATATTAATGTTTTTTAAAATTATTGCACTCTCTGTTGTGTTACTCTCTTTAACTTTTTTGCTCTCTTTTTTGATACTTCTCATAAAAGAGGTAATAACCTTAGGATTAATATTGAGCAGACGTGCAGTATCAAGATTTAAACTATTCTTTTCTAGTTTTCCCCTTAGTTCTACATCAACTAAATCCGAATCAACTGATAGATTTACCAAATCACTTTTAAGCAACATATCTTTAGAGAGTTCAAAACTATTTGTACCCAAATGAAAATTTTTAAAACTCACACCATGATAGATAAATGGCTGAGATGTTAACGTAATATTATCAATGGCTATATCAAAATCAAGACCATTAGTACCTTTAGAGTCTGAGCTAGGAAGGGTTGAAAAAGCCTCTATAATAGCCAAAGGGTTAGCACCTCTTATCTCTAACTTTGTTATATGGACTTTATTATTAAAGAGAGCCAAAGGGTTCCAATAAACAGTAGTACTATCTACTAAGTGATGCTCTCCTTGCTCTAAGTTTTTAACTTCTATACCCGTAAAGAGGTTTCCAGAGATACTCTCATAAGAGATATTGTACTCCTCTAACATATCTTCAGCCGCAATATGAATGGTAGATGAGTCGGTTATCATAAAAAGTAGTATGGTAGCTAAAAGTATAAGCACCTCAACCAAAACCATAAGCCAATAAAGAAAGCGAATCAAAAAGATTGTCCTATCTGAAAATGTATGGCATTTTCATTATACTTATTTAGATTAAATCCAAAATCTAGTTTAAATGGTCCTACTGGTGTCATGTAGCGAAGTCCAAAACCAGCAGAGTGAATAATACTGTCAGCGAACTCCCATATTCTTTCATTGCTTGATATCATGGTGTTATCAGAAAATACTCCTAGGTGTAGACTATTATAAAAAGGGAAATTGGCTTCAAGATTTAAGTTTGCCATACTCATACCACCATCACTTGATGGAGCCGTACTGCTTTCTGTAATACCTATACGTTCATACCCATAAGCACGGTTAGAAAAAGCCCCACCCGCAAAAAACTTTTTTGACTCAGGTAATCGGTTATTATATACCTCAATCGCTCCAATTCGACCAACAGCAGAGAGCGTAACATCCCAAAGCGTATAGATGAGTCTCAACTCCTCAATATATTTTAAATAGGTTGTACTATCTGGTGAATAAGGGAGTCCATACTCCATCTCATGAGAGAAGTAGATTCCCTTTTTAGGATTAACTTTAGAGTCACGTAAATCATAGATAACTTGCATAAAAGGATAAATCAAAAAGAAATTTTTGTCATTTGATATCTCTATGTTCTCAATACCTAAGCCAATACTATGAAACCACTTATCTTCTCTATGTTGCAAATAAACCTTATTATAAGCAACTTTCTCATCAAAATCATGAATATTTCGCTCTTCCGTATACCCAGCACTGTTTTGAAAATCCAAATGATACCCAAAGAGGGTATAGAGTGCAGGATTAAAGAAGTTGTTTTCAATTCGTTTTTGTTTATCAGAGTAGAGAATATCAAAGAGTAACTTTCTGCCTCCACCATAAAAGTTTTTATACTCCCAGTGATATTTAGCTTGAAAGCGTAAATCTGTCGCATACCCAATACCTATACGAGAGTGCGTAGTATGCTTAATCTCTTTAAATCGTATATCTACAGGAATTACGGAATAGTACTTCGTATCATAAACCATGTGAAGTGTATCAAAAGCTTCTAGTGAGTAGAGGGATTCATAACTCTCTTTAATTTTGTTAATATCAAACTTTTCACCCTCTTTAAAATGAAGCCTAGAGAGTACAACATCATCTTCAATACTACTTTTATCTGACCCAACCGTCACTTTACCAAAATGACAAAGCTCACCTTTTTTCAGTTTAATTTCAATGTTTGCACTATACTTTTCTAAATCAATATAGGCTTTAGTATCAAGTTCATATCTGCAAAGCCCCTCTTTTAGAAGCATCTTTTTAATATTTGCTTTAATCTCACCAAATGTAGTGGCTCTAAAACGACTCCCTTTCACCAGCGTTATAACTTCAGAGATATCAATATCACTCTCTATGCTTATGTTTTCTATCTTAATATGTCGGTTTTCATTTATAACAAAGTGTATGCTTTTATCTTCTAAGTGCTGGGTAATATTAGCCTCATAAAACCCCTCTTTTTTATAGTAGAGTTTAAAAATATCTATAAGTTTGGGAACATAGAGTTCATTGATAGTTGCACTGTCCTCTTTCCAAAAAGCGATACGAGAGGGTCGCTCCACACCAATTAACTCTTCAAGGTTAGAGGTTTTAACCTGTTCGTTA
>JAHZJZ010000161.1 GCA_022600655.1 Campylobacterota bacterium
CCAGACGGTGGGAAAGTATCAGTATACAAGTATGGTGACTTTCCTGTACACTGTGGACTTTTTGATGCAGCTAATCATACTTCTAAAGATGTATTAGATAGAATGGCGATTATTCCTCGATATTATGAAGCCAGTGGATTAGATGTTAACCCTAATATTGTAAAAAAACTTGAAAATAAGCGTAAAATCTCTATTGTAAAAAAATTGATTGAAAGTTTAGATATTATTTACAAAGAAGAAATAGTTCATGTTCAAAAGGGAGATAAGTGGTTTAAAGAGATATGCAAGTCAAGAAATTTGGATAAATCCATCTACTTTAATATATTAGAAAAATATAAGCTTAGTACCAAGCATAGACCAAATATCAATGTTAATGCAAGAAAAGAGGCAGGTTTCAGTTGTTCTGAAATTAAGAAATTAGCTGATGTTGAATGTGAATAATTTCTATACATTTAAACATTTAGTTAAATTTAAATATTTAACATAATTTCAATTTAATAAAATAAAATATTTTAAAATATTGTATGTTTACAATTTATTTTAATACTATTCGTTGTATAATGTCATTATCATCAAAATAATAAAATAAATTAAAAGTGAAATAAAATGCAAAATACAATTGAATTCTTTAAACCAACCATTCAAGAAAACACTACACAATATATTAACGATGTTCTTACTTTTTCTGATAATAAAAAAGTTAAAAAGCTGGAGAATTCTTTTAAAAATTTTATAGGTTGTGATTATGCAATTGCAACCAATAGTGGAACTTCAGCACTCCACCTTGCCATGTGTGCTTTAGACTTCAAACGGGGAGACAAGGTAATTTGTAGTATCAATGTTTTTCCTTCTGTTCCTGAGTCTGTTAGGCACTTTGATGCAGAACCAATTTTTGTGGATATTGAGAGTAAAAACTACAATATTGACTTAGGAAAACTAGAACAAGCATTAGAGAAAAATCAAAGTAAAAAACTTAAAGCGATTATTGTCAATCATATGGCTGGTAAAGTTTGTGATATGGATAAAGTCTATGAGTTGGCTAAAGCGTACAATGTTAAAGTGATTGAAGATGCTTCTAATGCTCTGGGTGCTACTTACAATGGTCAGTTGGTTGGAAATACTGGTGCTGATATTACCGTGTTTAGTTTTGCTCCACACTTATGTAATTCGATTACCAATGGTGGTATGATGGTTACCAATGATGGCAAAATTTATAAAAGAGCTGAACTCTTAGGTTTCCATGGCATGGAGAGAAAAACGTGTGATGAGTTCGGAAATGTAGATTATATTTATGATGTTGTAGATATTGGATGGAAATATGATATCTCTCAACTTGATGCTGCTTACTGTTTAGCTGATTTAGAAAATACAAAGTCAACCATCGCTCGTCGTAAAGAGATTGCAGCAAAATATACAAAGCTATTAGCTGATATTAAACATGTAAAACTACCAAATGTCAGTGAAGAGCATACCTTTTCTCAATATATTGTAGAGATAGATAAAAACCGTGACCACTTTGTTAATCAACTTAAAAACGAAGGGGTTAGAATAGGGGTACACTATATGCCTCTACACCTAACAGAGTATTATAAAAATAAATACTCAATGAAAGTGTTTGATTATTCAGTGGCACTGGGATGTTTCCAACGTGTTATGTCTCTTCCTATTTATGCCTCTTTAACTGATAATGAAGTTGAAAGAGTATGTGAAGCTGTTAAAAAAGTAGCCAACAATCATATTTAATGCTTTCAAATAACTTCTCTTTGGTCTCTTTTATGGAGAGACTTTTCTTTAAACCTAATCTTTTGGATTGGGTTTTTATTATTCTGCTTTCTCCTTTTTCTCTCTTATTTGGTATCTATATGTTACTTAGAAGATTGTTATCGTCTAAAAAAGATTACAGTATCCCTATTGTTAGTATTGGTAACTTAACGGTTGGAGGCAGTGGAAAAACTCCTTTTGTGATAGCTTTGGCTTCAAAATACAAAAATGCTTATATTATCTCACGTGGTTATGGAAGAGAGAGTAGAGGATTAGTAGAGGTTAGTCATCAAGGTGAAACCTTAACTGATGTCTATAGCAGTGGCGATGAACCCATGTTAATGGCAAAAAGCCTACCTAATGCCTCTGTCATAGTTAGTGAAGATAGAAAAAAAGCGATAGAACTTGCTATAAAACAGGGTGCTAAAGTGATTTTTTTAGATGATGGCTTTAATCGTGTTAATATTAAAAAGTTTGAAATTTTACTTTTTCCTTCAACGATTAAAAATTATTTTACCTTTCCTGCAGGTCCTTTCCGAGAGTTTTTTTTCTCAAAAGGGTTTGCTCATTTAAACCTTGTAGAGAATCAAGATTTTAAAAGAGTGGTAGAGGTTAAGAATCCTCGAAAGAGAATGCTTTTAGTTACAGCCATATCTAACCCAGAACGATTAGAACCTTTCTTGCCAGAAGGAGTAGTTGATAGAGTCTATTTAGAAGATCATGCTTATTTTAATGAAGAGGAACTCAAAAATAGGTTGTTGAGTTCAAAGGCTACATCTCTGTTAGTGACTCAAAAAGATGAAGTTAAAATGGAAGGTTTTAAGTTACCCCTTTCAGTTATGCAGTTAAACTTGCAGATTCAAAATAACATTTTAGAAAAAATAGAGAGTTACATCGGAGAATATGCCTATGAAAAATAAGATAGAAGTTGTAAAGACACTGTTAGATGCCTTGCCATTTATTAAGAAGTTTCATAATGAAAAAATTGTGATTAAGTATGGTGGTTCAGCACAAACCAGTGAAGAGCTAAAGCGTCAATTTGCACAAGATATTGTTCTGTTGCATACCGTAGGAATGAAGCCTATTATTGTTCATGGTGGTGGAAAAAGTATTACCGATTTACTCAAAGATTTAGGGGTAGAGACAAAATTTGTAGATGGACAGAGGGTTACTACTAAAAAGGTCATGAGAATTGCTGAGATGGTTCTTAGTGGTGAGATAAACAAAGAGATAGTTTCACTTTTAAGTGCTCAAGGTGGTAAAGCAATCGGAATCTCTGGTAAAGATGCAAACTTCTTAGAAGCAACACCTAAAGACTTTGAAAACTTTGGTTATACGGGTACGATCCAAAATGTTAACCCTGAGATTGTAGATAACATTATAGATGATGGCTTTGTTCCTGTAGTTGCACCTATTGCTACAGGTTCTAAAATTGGACACCCAGGATTTAATATCAATGCTGACTTGGCTGCAAGTAAAGTAGCCATTGCATTGGAAGCTAGAAAAGTTCTTTTCTTAACCGATACCCCAGGTGTTTTAGATAAAAATATGAATCTTATCAGCACCTTAGATATTCAACAAACAGAAGCCCTAAAGGCTGATGGAACCATTAATGGTGGTATGGTTCCAAAAGTTGATGCATGTATAGAGGCACTACGTGGAGGAGTTAAAAAGGCACATATTATTGATGGTCGAGTAGAACACTCTATGTTATTGGAGATTCTAACCAGTTCAGGAGTGGGAACCTGTATTGAACTCTAGTTCTTTTTTGTTCAATAAGTTACACTTTTACTTATATTAAGAGATATACTATCTGATTAACAATTTAGACTAATAATATTAACAGTATACTTCTACCCATGAAAGAAAGTATAAAAATATTTTACCAAGACCTTAGTAACTCCTTTAAAGATTTACTACCTATTATCATTGTTGTCGCATTCTTTCAAGCATTCATTATTCAGGCTATGCCAGAAAATTTAACCTCGATTGTTATTGGTTTAACCATTGTGGCTGTAGGTTTGGCTCTGTTTATACGAGGTCTTGAATTAGGTATTTTTCCTATTGGTGAAAACCTTGCGGTTGATTTTGCCAAAAAAGGTTCAACCTTTTGGCTTCTACTTTTTGCGTTTACCATAGGCTTTTCTACC
>JAHZJZ010000162.1 GCA_022600655.1 Campylobacterota bacterium
AAAATCATATAGAAAAATAGAATCACTATTATAGGCATAGCCCTTAGTTGGTTGGTAGAGGAACAATACAAATCCTTATCTCTAATATTTAATTTGAATTTTACTATAAATTGATATTTTTTCGGTAAAATCATGTTTATGAATGATACGATTTTTACTGATACTGAACCATTATCCACAGACTTTTGTATGTTAGATTATGAGTGTGCCTATCTTCCCAATAAAAGTGTACGAATGCACTATAAACATATTGAAGAGGCTTCACAATCTTATAATACAGCATTAATTCATAGAGGCTGGAGACGATTTGGTTGTTACTACTTCCACCCTATTTGTAATGGATGTAATGAGTGTAAATCTATTCGTATTGATGTTAATGACTTTACACTGACAAAGTCACAACGAAAATCGGTCAAACGAAACAGTGAGACAGAGATTATTATACAAAAACCGAGTTTGACACAAGGGCATCTTGACCTATATAACAAATACCATGCTTTTAAACACCATAAAGATGACTGGTCCCATCGAAACATCTCTCCACGTGAATATAAAGAGAATTTTGTAGAGGGAGCCCATGAGTTTGGCAAAGAGGTACTCTATGTCAAGGATGATAAACTTATCGGTGTTGATTTAGTTGATATACTTGATGATGGTATCTCCTCTATATATTTTTACTATGACCCCAATTATGCTCGTCTCTCTTTAGGTACATACTCTCTTCTCTACCAAATTGAATTGGCTAAAGTACTTGAACTTCCTTGGGTCTATTTGGGGTATTGGGTTGACGGTTGTAAAGCATTTGCTTATAAACCAAACTTTCAACCTCAAGAAATTTTAGATGGCTTTCCTAAAATAGATCAAGTTGCTAATTGGGAAACCTTCCCTAAAATATAAAAAAAACCAATTTGAACCATTTAAAATACCAACAAACACTAACATATACAAAAAACAACATCACAAAAATTCTTGTGTTTAACTTTACTGTATAAACTAAATAAAATGATAAGTTTTCTATATTTTTTCTATATATTCTTATGAACTATCACCCTTTCTATACTATAATTAATATAAGCAGAATTACAAAAGGAACTCAAATGACAACCATCAAGTTTTTTCTCTCTACACTGTTGATAAATTTACTGTTTTTATCAACCATACATGCTTCATCAATAAAATGTGTTGGAGGTCAATGTTTTGCTACCTTCGCAAAAAAAGATGAAATAAAACCTCAAGCAGAAGCTACTAAATATACCGACGAGATAGAGGTTCCTGTAGTTCTTACAGCTGCCATTTATAAACCAACGGTTCAAACTGAAGAGATGAAACCCTTTCAAAACCTACGCTACGCTGATGAGTTTATTGAAAAAGAGAGTAGTGATTCTATCTCAAGTGAAATGTATGACAACCTCAATAATACCATAGAGTATTATGATGAGTACCAAGTACAGAACAGTGAAGTCATTGAATTAGAGAGTGAAAGACCTGAAGATGTAATGGAAGAGAGTCATGAAAATATTGAGATTGTTATGGAAGAAGCAGAGATGAAAATAGAATATATCTGCGAAAAAGATACTGAACTACTTGTTTGTGATATCGATACGAAAGAGTGTGAATGTGTCTAACCCCAAAGGGTTTGACACTTAAATATCTTGCTCAACAACCTCTTTAAAGCTACTAAAATAGACCTCTTGAAGTTTATCTAGCTTCATCTCAACATCATTAAGTTTTACAACGTCTCCACCAATTTTACCGATAATATCTACTTTCAAGCCTAAATCTTTTGCCATCTCAACTACCGTCTCAAGGTTCTCTTTACTACTTACTTCTAAAATAGCTCTACTTTGAGACTCATCAAAAATACTTCGTTTATCTTCAAGTCTAACTCCAGCAACCACACCTAGTCCTGATACTGCAGCCATTTTTGCTAATGCAATTGCCAACCCACCTGAACTTAAATCTTTAGCTGAACAGAGCAGACCCTGTTTGTTTGCTTCAATCACAAGTTCCCAAAGTCTTAACTCTTTAGTATAGTCAATCTCTGCTAAAGTTCCTGCCGTCTCACCAAACAGCTCTTTGATGTAGAGTGAACCACCAAACTCTTTTTTAGTCTCACCAATCAATAGAATGTGATTCTCTTCTTGTTGAAATGATGAAGCCAAAACCCGTTTTTCATCATCATTCACTCCTACCATCGCAATAGCTGGTGTTGGAAAGACAGAGGTACCATTGGTCTCGTTGTATAGTGATACATTTCCAGAAACAACTGGAGTATTTAACTCAGTACATGCCTCTTTAATACCTTCACACGCTTGTGCAAACTGCCACATAACTTCTGGGTTTTCTGGGTTACCAAAATTGAGACAATCTGTAATAGAGAGTGGTCTAGCACCAGACATTGCAACATTTCGCCCTGACTCCATAACTGCCAATGCACCACCTTTTTCAGGGTCAATATAACAGTAACGAGGATTACAATCTGAACTCATTGCTAAAGCTCTACCATTCTCTTTAACTCTAATACATGAAGCATCTAAGGTTCCTGGTGCTTTAGTAGTATTGGTCTGTACCATTGAGTCGTACTGCTCATATATCCACGCTTTATCAACCACTTCCATAGAACCGACTAGCTTCTCAAATGCTGTTTGGTTGTCTACTTTTTCATAAGAGTCAATCGTTTTTCCAGCAATCTCATCTAAATATTTTGGTCGTGATGTCGGTCTATCTAAAATGGGAGCCTCTTCACTTACGGGAGCGATTGGCATATCGGCACACTTATCACCATGCCAGAAAAGTTCCATACGACCTGTATCGGTTACTTCACCAACCACGGCAACATCTAAGTCCCATTTTTCAAAAATCTCAATAATCTCTTGCTCTTTACCTTTTTTAGCACAAATTAACATACGCTCTTGTGACTCTGAAAGCATAAAGTCATAAGGGGTCATCCCCTCTTCTCTTGCTGGAACCTGATCTAGATTCATAATCATACCTGCTCCACTTTTTCCAGCCATCTCAAATGCCGATGAAGTTAACCCTGCTGCACCCATATCTTGAATACCTACAACCACATCTTCAGTTTTGAAAAGCTCTAAACACGCTTCAAGAAGAAGTTTTTCTGTAAATGGGTCACCCACTTGGACTGTAGGACGCAGTGATTTACTCTCTTCTGTAAAAGAGTCTGAACTCATTACAGCTCCACCTAGTCCATCACGACCTGTTTTTGAACCTACATACATAACTGAGTTACCAATACCCTCAGCAATTCCTAGAAAAATCTCATCTGTTTTACAAAGCCCCAATGCAAATGCATTAACCAAGATGTTACCGTTATACGACTCATCAAAGCTCACTTCACCACCAATGGTTGGAACCCCCATACAGTTACCATAACCACCAATTCCTTCTGTTACACCCTTAACCAAGTGTCTTTGGTACTTTGCAGTGTTGTCTTGGTTTTTAATGTTTCCAAATCGAAGAGCATTCATATTTGCCACAGGTCTAGCACCCATAGTAAATACATCTCTCAAAATTCCACCAACACCTGTAGCAGCCCCTTGATATGGTTCAATAAAACTTGGATGGTTATGAGACTCCATTTTAAAGACAGCAGCCATACCATCACCGATATCAATGACACCAGCATTCTCACCTGGACCTTGAATAACCCATGGTGCTTTGGTTGGGAAACCATTTAGATATTTTTTACTTGATTTATACGAACAGTGTTCAGACCACATTGCTGAAAAGATACCAAGCTCTACAATGTTAGGGTGTCGCCCTTCTAATATCTCTAAAATATGAGCATAATCACCTTGAGTAAGTTTATGCGACTTGAGTACTTCATCTAAATTATCTAATGGTTTTGACATTATCTGTTTTTCCTATTATGGGAGATTTTAAGTCTGATATTTTAGTTAAAAAGTGCTAAATATGGGTTGAAAAGCAATCTATCAAGATTTTAATTTAACAAATGTCCAAGCCCTTTAAAAAAATATGTCGTCGTCACATTAGAAAAAAACTCAAAACTTTTCTTGGCCTCTACTATCTTGTCATCAGCACCTATAAACACTTCTATGATTACTCCACGTCTTTTTAACTCTAGAATTTTATCTCTATCCCAAACATAGTTTAAAAGTGCTTCTAACTCCTTATAACTCCCACTAGATAAGTAAGGATGTAAATCACTACTAGAAGGATAACTAACATTTTTTAAAAACTGTTCAGTATAAGCTTCTTCATCTGCTTTAAAATATCGTAGTTGAGTTCGAATAAAACTTGCTTTATGATTTTGAAAAAATGCAGGAGAGAGTAAAATGAGTCTATCGATACGCTCTTTTGAGTTATAGACATATTCAAAAGCTTGTTGAGCTCCGTAACTAAACCCTGCAACCGTAAATTCACTATCTATAAGATACTCTTGAAAAAACTGCTCTTCACCTTTGAGTGCAAAACCAGAAAAGTACCTCATCTAAAATATCTCATCTAGTATTCGCTTTGTCTCTATAGGTGTAATGGTCTCATGTTTTAGAAGATAGCTTTCCACTTTAGCCACAGCAATCTCTAACTGACTTAAGAGAGATTTTACTTCGCTAGTTGCCTCTTGTAAAATAGTCTCTGCATAAGCAGGAGAGGAGAAATACTCTTCAGACATCACAAACTCTTCAATAATCTGTTGCGTTAACAATTTGGCTTGATGGATATCCTCTTTAGCGTTACTAAAAAGCTCTCCATATGCCTTTTGTGTTGCGATACGACCAGCTAACAGAACTTTTAGTTCATTTTCTAAAACCGTTTTAGAGAGTATCTCATTATGATGGGGAATAAAGTTTGAACTCAATAAGCCTATTTTTTCATAGTCTACCTCTAACCATGTTGCCGTAACAGCTTTAGCTGCCTGATAAATCGCTTGTATCTTCTTCTCACGGCTATTGAATGTTTTTATTTTATGTTTACCTAAAAGAACTTTATCTTTTACAGCTTCAACATCTGAGGTACCGATGCTATCTTTTTCAAAACGAAGGGCATAGAGTGCTGCTTCATTAATAAGCGTAGCCAGTGCAGCTGAGTTAAACCCTATGGTCATGTGAGCCACTTTCTCAATCGCCACACTATGTTGTTTATCTTTGAGATAGAGTTCAAGCGTACTTACACGCTCTTTAAAGTTTGGTAGAGAGATATGTACCCGTCTATCAAAACGTCCTGCACGAAGCAGTGCTTCATCTAACATATCTATCTTATTGGTTGCAGCAATTACCATAACACCCGAACTCTCTTCAAAACCATCCATCTCTGTTAAGAGTTGATTGAGTGTCGCTTCACGTTCATCATTATTCATTCCACCACGACGTTTACCAACCGCATCTATCTCATCAATAAAGATAATACTTGGAGCCATCTGCTTAGCTTTGGCAAACAGTTCACCTACCCTTTTTGCCCCCATACCGACATAGATTTGAACAAAAGAGGCTGCACTCTGATAAAAAAATGGAACATCTGCTTCACCAGCAACAGCTTTTGCGATGAGTGTTTTACCTACACCTGGAGGACCCACCAGTAGAACTCCTTTAGGCAGACGAATATCAAAATCACGGTACTTATCAGGATAACGTAAAAAGTCTATAATCTCCTCTAACTCCTCTTTAACATCATCAATTCCAGCAACATCAGAAAAACGTACAGGAGAGAGTTGAGGTACAATATGTTGTTGAGGTAACTGCATACTACTCTCCTCTTTTCGTTCCTCCATCACTTGCTCTTCTCGTTTTCTATTTGATTTAATAACAGAAACAATATAAAGTGTAAAAGCTAAAATAAATAGTAACATAAAGGCATCCATTAAAGCCACTGGCTCCTCTTGATACTCTACTAAAGTTTTATCAAAAAGTTTATCAAGGTCAATGGCCTCTTTCGCCACTCTATATTGTCTATTAGCTGTATCTATGTAAACATAAGGTTCTGCAATAAGTGCTTTTTTAATCACCTCTGTAGAGATGATTTTCATCGCCTCTTCTTTAGTAATACTTTCACTCGTATCTCTTAGCCATGTAAAAAGAAGAATCCCGACAAGAATAAGGGAAGTGATTATAATAACTTTATAGTTTTTACTGATAGATTGCCACATTTTTATCTCCTTGAACCGTGGCATTTTCAACAAATACCCAGTTCCCCGATAAATCTTCACTGCTTTGCATCTCTACTTTGTTAAAGTACTGGTCATACCCTTGATAGATACCAGCACGTCCTTTTTCCAACAGTACTTCTAAGTTATGCTTATGCTCTTTTCTAAACATTAAGTTTTTATCATTGATGACTTGTGTTAACTCTCTATGACGCTCTTTAGCAATGTTTCCTTTAACTATCTCTTTCATACTAGCTGAGGCTGTACCATCACGTTTAGAGTATGAAAAAGCATGAATATGCGTAAGAGGAAGTGCTTTAACACGCTCTATTCCCTCTTTCCACGAGGATTCATCTTCACCAGGATGTCCTACAATAAAGTCTGTTCCTAAAGCATAACCATGAGAAGCCAACGCTTCTAAAAGCTTTATATCACTCTTAAAATCATTACGTCTATTCATTAACGCTAACATCTTATCACTGGTGTGCTGCAGAGCAATATGTAGATGTCGTGCCATCCAAGGCTCGTTTAATAACTCTTTAAACTCATCATCTATCTGAATAGGTTCTAAACTCCCTATTCGAATACGTCTTACTCCACGAACCTGAGAGAGACGTTTAAGCAGTTTTGCCATAGAGGAGTTTTGATCTTGACCGTAACTTCCTACATTGGTTCCTGTTAAGATAAACTCACCAAAACCATTGGTTGCCAACTTCTCTATTTGTGTTAAGATATCCTCTTCTTTATGACTTCTAGCACGTCCGCGAACAGAAGGGATAATACAATAAGAACAAGCAAAGTCACACCCCTCTTGAATTTTGATAAATGCTCTACTTTTACCGACAAACTCCTCTACAATAGTTGAGTCTATATGCTCTAAATCCCCTATCTCATAGAAAGGGGTTCTCTTTTGTAAAATGGTATTGATATTCTCTTTCTCAGAGTGTCCCATGACACCAAAGACTTTTTTATCTTCAAAAAGTGACTCCCCTTTAGAGTGTGAACCACAACCTGCCAATACAACATTGGCTTTAGGATTTTTACGATTTATACCATTGATGTAAGCCCTCACAGATGAATCTGCTCCATTGGTAACCGTACATGAGTTTACCACAATCATATCGGCATCATCTTCACTCATACTCAGTTCAAAATCTTTAAGTTTTGACATCATTACTTGGGTGTCGAACTGGTTGGTTCGACATCCAAAAGTTTTAAAATATACGCTCTTCATTAATTAATATAGACCCCAATCATCTGGTTGATATTTACTTACTGGTTTGTCAGTAGGCTTAGTAAGCTCTTCTGGTAATACTTTTTTCTCTTCAGGTACAATCGGTGCTGGTTTATTCATATAGAGAGATTGACTTGGGAAGGCAATGGAGATTTTATCTTCAGCTTTAATTTGAGCCAGTATCTCCATGGAAATCGTACTTCTTAGTGTCAATGTAGCATAAGCATTGGTCAAGTACCATACCGATATACGCACCCCGTTCTCATCTAAAAAAGCAAAAATACGAGGCTCAACCGAGGTGTTACGCATACTGTATTTGCTACGCAGACGATTCAACTGTTTTCTAGTCATATCAGTATACCCTTTAGAGTACTGTCTACTGACATCTTTTGCAATACTTTGTGCTTTGGCGATATCAGAATCAAACGTAACCATAAAGTCAATTCCATCCCAAACCGTTTTAAGTCCTGAGTGAGAGTAGTTAGCAATAATATCGGTAAAAATATAGTTATTAGGAATAAACAGAATTCTACCTGCTCTTCTGTTTAGCATCTCTGTTGTTAAGGTTACATCTTCATGAAGTGTCATACGTAAAATAGAGATGTCAACCACATCTCCTACATACTCATTACCATCTTTAGAGACCTTTACTCTGTCTCCCACATGTATAGACCCCGAGAAGATAATCACCAACCAACCCATAATACTCATAAACCAATCTTTAAGTGCAATAGCAATACCAGCCGATGCAAAACTCAAAATGGTAACCAAGTGACCTACATTTTCTAAATATGAGAAAAGTAACGTCAAAAAGAGAATGGTAATAAAGGTAAAGTTTAACGCCTTATTGGTTGTATAAAAAAGCTCATTCTCTGACATATACTTTCGAACTAAGTATTTAATCAAAAGAAATATCAGTAAAAGAAACAGAATAATAGAACCAATTAAAATACCCTTCTCAGCCTCTTTACTAATAGCATCTTTGATATTAAGCTTTAACCCTGAAACTTCCTGTTTCAATACCCCTTTTCTTGTTTTAAAGATATCAAGTTTACTTCTAAAAGTTTGAATTTTTTTTGATAAAGACTCTAGTTGATTAACATAAGTGGATTTACT
>JAHZJZ010000163.1 GCA_022600655.1 Campylobacterota bacterium
ATCAAATAACGCATTATAAACATCACTAAGGCTCTCTTCTTCCTCTTGCTCAAGGATGCTATCAGCTAGTACATTAAAGCTCTCTACAACGTACTGACATAGTAAAGCAAACGCATCTAATCTATCATCATGTACTAAGGCATTTGGTTCAAAAGTAATATGTGTTAACTGGTATGAGAATGAGTTGTTTATACCATTCCCATTATCGTTATCAAATATGCCTTTATCAATCACTATCTTGTGTTGATTCATTAGTGGCTCTAGAGTATTGATTATACGCTTCTCTTTTTGCCCTACTGCCCTAACCTCATCTAATCTGATACCTAATTTCATTTCATCCATTAGTGGTTCTAGAATCTGAGCAAAAGCACCATCACCAAAGTTAGACTCAATAACAATCACATCTACTTTATTTGCCTTAGCTACCTCAAGTAAAGCCATTAATGTTTGTCTGTCATATCCACCTTTCAAACCACCAATAACTTTAGTAAATAATCTACCTAGAGACATAAATCCTACAGCATAACCAACCTCATCTTTACCTCTACCACTAGGGTCAATCATCATTACTCGCTGTTCATATTCACGTGTATCTTCAGAGCGAAAACTAGGTTGATACAGTTTGTCTTGCTTGAATCCATTGTGTTTTACATATAGCATTTGGTCAGGCATGGATGAATAGGATAGTTTATTTGGAGCTACATCAATATCAACATTATCTACAATCAAATCAGATAGTTTAAGTGGATATTTTAAATCATCACTCATTGAAGTATCTAAAAGGTATTGTAGTTTGTATTGTGAACTCTCCGACCCCTATCCCTCTATAGCCACGAAACAGTTGGTGGTAACAGCCAGTTTTCCTATCTATGATGTTGAAGACAATCTCTTAGCCATTATCTGTGTGGAGGTTTCACTCAAAAATATTTTACGAATGGTTCATCCAAGTTCTGTAGACTCAATGTTTGGAACTGCCTCTAAGATTGTCTATACCATCTTCTCTATAGCTCTCTTCTTTGTAGCCATGCTTCTTTTCATCAAAGGAATCGATAGTTTTATAGGTCATGGTATCGACTTTCACAAAGTAGAGATAAACGATATGTTTAAATCAACCATTCTACTCACCCTCTCCTTGGCTATTGTCGATTTGGTCAAAGCCATATTTGAAGAGGAGGTCTTAGGAAAAGAGAAAAAACATGGCTCAGGGGACACCCACCAAACCATGGTACGATTTTTGGGGTCAATTATTATCGCACTCTCTATTGAAGCGTTAATGCTGGTCTTTAAATTTGCTCTTAACGACCCAAGCCAACTACTTTATGCTGTCTACCTTATTTTAGGCGTTACGGCTTTGATTATTGGTCTCTCTTACTATTTGAAAGTTAGTCATGATAGTTGTGAAAAGTAAAGCTAGGGCTTAAATCCCCTGCTTTAACTGCTCTATACGCTCGTTAGATTTCTCTATATCTGCTAAACTTACCTCACCATTTTGAACCATTGTTTTAATGGTATCAACCAGTTTTTTAGTACTAACCATACTCTTCGGTGAGAGTTGATTTCCAAACAATAAAATATCATTTCCTGCACCGATGGCTAGTTTTAGTGTATTTTTCAGACCATATTTGTTAGCAATTGCTCCCATTTGTAAATCATCGGTAATAACCACGCCATCAAAACCTAGTTTAGCTCTAAGCAGTCCATTGACCGTTTTATGGGAGAGGGTTGCAGGGTATTTTGCATCTAATTTTTTGTTGAAGACATGAGCTACCATAACGGTGTCTAATACCCCTTTTTGGGTTAATATTTTGTACGGTTCTAACTCTTTTTTCTTCCATAAGTTGGTAACATCAACAAAACCTTTATGGGTATCACCCAACGATGAACCATGACCAGGGAAATGTTTTGCTGAGGTGAGTACGCCATTTTGATGCATTGCGTCGATAAAAATTGAGCTATAGTGTACGACCTCTTTAGGGTCTGTTCCAAATGAACGACCTAATTTATAGATAACCCTGTTCTTTTTATTAATAGCTAAATCTACATCTGGAGCTAGGTTATAGTTAATGCCTACACTTTGAAGTTCTGCTCCCATCTTTTGATAGTGTTGCATCACTTTGTTGTCTGTTAAACACCTTACCTCTTTGGCTTTAGGGAACTTTCCATAAAAACCATATTTGCTTTTGAGTCGTTGTACTCTCCCACCCTCTTGGTCAACAGCGATAAGCAGTTTTCCATCTCTGCTACAAGCTTGTAACTGCTCGGTTAATTTACTAACTTGTGCTTTACTTACAAAGTTTTTGGGTTTCAGTTTATTGGTAGGATTTACATCAAAAAGAATGACACTTCCTAAATCATATTTGGCAATATCTTTACAAATTTGACTATTTTTAGGAGCTAATGTACCCATAAAACCGACCATTAACATCGAGCCAATTTTTTGCTCTAATGATTTTTCTTTTTTAATATTTTGAGCTTGATTTTGAACCAAAGGTGTTGGTTGTTCATTTGCCACTACTTTCTCGGAAACACAGCCACTAAACAGTAGTAACGAAACCAATACTAGACTCTTATTTTTCATTTGCATAACTTCTTTCATAATTAATTTTTCATAAAAAAATCTATTATAGCAGATTATTTGGGTATAATTTGCGAAATTTCTGCAAGAGTATATCAAATCTCTTATTTTTAGGGCTTTCTAAGATTCCCTACCACTAAGCATATAAAAGAATTCCACCTTAAGCGTGTGATTAATTTGGTATCAGCTGCAAAAATTGGGGTCCAAAGACACCATATACAAGATAAATGTTTAATCAACCATTTTTATTTTAACTATGCACAATACCGTACCCTACAAATTTTAATACAAAGAAGTAACCATAATGACATTTCAAGAATTTAATTTCAAAGATACACTAAACCAAGCCATTAATGATGCTGGTTTTAAAGAGCCAAGTCCCGTTCAAGCCAACTCAATTCCTATTATTTTAGAGGGGCATGATATTATCGCTCAGGCTCAAACAGGTACAGGTAAAACAGCTGCTTTTGGTCTACCTGTTATTCAGATGATGAGTGGAAACAAAGGGGTAGAGGCACTGGTTATCGTTCCTACTCGTGAACTAGCAATGCAAGTTTCAGATGAGCTTTTCCGTTTTGGTAAAACAGCTGGTCTAAAAACGGCTACTGTTTATGGTGGGGCAGCATACAACAAACAGATAGAGAGAATCAACCAAGCCAATATTATTGTAGCAACCCCTGGGCGACTTCAAGATTTACTAAAATCAAAAAGAATTACCTTAAACCCATCATTTGTTATTTTAGATGAAGCTGATGAGATGCTAGATATGGGATTCTTAGACGAGATTAAAAATATCTTTACATTCCTACCTGCAGAGCGTCAAACACTTATGTTCTCAGCAACCATGCCAAAGCAGATTAAGATTCTTGCAGAACAGATTCTTAACTCTCCAAAATCGGTAACCATTACTAAAAGTGAACGAACCAACACAGACATTACTCAAAAGTTCTATGTAGTTGCAGACTATGAGAGAGATGATGCCCTACTTAGACTTATTGATTACAAAAACCCAAATAAATGTATTATCTTCTGTCGTATGAAAAAAGAGGTTGATAGACTCTCATCGTACATGACCTCACAAGGGTTTAAAGTAGCGGCTCTACATGGTGATATGGAGCAGAAACAGAGAGAGCATACTATTCGTTCCTTTAAACAAGGATTGGTTGAAATTTTTATCGCTACGGATGTGGCTGCTCGTGGTCTTGATGTCAATGATGTTTCACATGTATTTAACTACCATATCCCTTTTGATTCTGAGTCTTATGTTCACAGAATTGGTCGTACAGGTCGTGCTGGTAACAAAGGTGAAGCGATTACTTTGGTCTCTCCAAATGAGCTTAGAACCATCAAAAGAATTGAAAAAGATGTCGGTACAACCATGGTAAGTGAAGTTATCCCAACTCGCCAAGAGGTTCAGAGTCGTAAAGATGGTGACCTACTAAGCAAAATTGTTCAAACAGAAGTAACACCAGCAGCTATTGATATGGTTAAAACACTCCAACATGACCTTGATATTGTAGCCATTGCACACCTATTGGCTGCGATAGTTCAAAAAGAGGTAGATGTTAAAGGTAAAGATATTATTGGTCTTGGACAAGAAGAGATTGAAAAACTTATCGAAAGAGCTAAAAACCAAAGAGGTGGCGATAGTGGAAATCGAAACCGTCGTGGACGAGGAAGAGGTCGTGGTGGCAGTGGTGGAAGTAGCCGTGGACGTAGTGGAGACCGTGGACAGAGAAGTGGTAACCGAGGTGAACGAAGTGGAAATCGTGACAGAAACCACCGACAAAACAGAAATTAATATAAAATTACACAATAAATACATTATTTATTCGATATAATGGTTACGATATTTTTGTCACATCATAAAAACTAAAATCGAAGGAAAAATAATGAAAAAAATTATTTTAACAATTTTATTAACACTAGGGGCAACATTTCTCCATGCA
>JAHZJZ010000164.1 GCA_022600655.1 Campylobacterota bacterium
ATAAAAAAGTATATATAAAAAATATTTTTTTAAAAAAATGCATATTAAGTTTTTATAAAATATTTTTGAAGGCTGTATTTAACTTGGATTTTTATATTTAAAACTATAAAAATCTAAATTATCTTAAATTAAATATATGACATAGGAATTTAATATGAAAAAAAAGTTTAATAATACTTTTTTCTCTTCTAGGAGAAGGTTATCAACGGTATTAGCAGGTTTATTATTGGGTAGTAGTGGTGTATTTGCAGCTCCAATGACAATATCTGCATCAGGAAATCCTACTGTGACTGGTAGTGGAAGTGTAGGAACTATAGGTATTTGGTCTAATGCAGGAACAATAGATGGTGAAGCTATTGATATAAAGGCAACTATTACTGCACATAATGGTTCTTTAGTATCAATGGAAACAGTTGGAGATGATCCTTCTATAACTATTAATGGTGCTACAGGAGTTGACTCTGTAACAATTCACTGGGAAGTATTTAAGAGTGGAACGGGGCAGAGTGTTTTTGCTTATGGTAACCCTACTTTTTCTGTGGCAGATGTTGATGGAATAGGTGGAAACCCTTATACTCGTGAAGAGGTTACACCTAGTTTGTCTAAATTAACAGGTTATGAGTTTGAGAACCCATCAAATCTTCGTGCAGAAGTTACGGGTGGAGTACTAAAGGTGAGTGGTACGCAGGATCAAAACTCTGAATCAACTTCAATGGTTAGTTTCAAGTGGAATAATGTTGCTTCATGGGATATTACTTATAAAATGCATTTAAGTGCATCTGGCTATGGTGCAAGATTTGTTCATGATGGAGATGGTGATTTCCAATTTATAAACCCTCAAAGTATAGAGTTTTTAGATCTTGACTTAGATAGTGATGATTCTACAGTATCAGGCAAAGATTATAAAGGTAGTTTTATGTTGGGTGGGACAGCAGTTTCTATTGTTGACTCTGATGTATCTATTTTTCAGCATACAGCACTTGGTACGAATATTCATTCTGCAACGATTAAGCTTTTAAATGCTGAATTAGGTGATGTTTTAGCTATTGGTTCTTTACCTTCAGGTCTGAGTGCCTCTATAGATAGTTCTGTCGCTGGAGAGATTACAGTGACTTTAAGTGGTACAGCCTCATTGGCTAATTATCAAACAGCACTGCAAGCCATTACTTTTGCAAACGCAAACCCTAATGCAACATTGGGTAATCGTAATCTTGAAATATTTGTTAGCAATACAACCTATAGTACCAGTACAAGTGTAGCAAACTCTACATTAACCGTAGATACTGACAGTGATGGTGATGGTGTTGGTAACTTAAGTGATTTAGATGATGATAATGATGGGATTTTAGATACAGTTGAAGGTACTACCGATAGTGATGGTGATACCGTTCCTGATTATTTAGACTTAGATTCAGATAACGATGGAATACCAGATAATATCGAAGCTCAAATGACAACAGGGTATAAAGCTCCAAGTGGAATCGATGTTAATAAAGATGGGGTAGATGATGCTTATGCTGGTGGATTAACTCCCGTTAATAAAGATGGTGCTGATAAAGTAGATTATCTTGATAGTGACTCAGATAATGATGGTGTAACTGATGCAGTTGAGAGTGGATTTACACTGAGTGGTACGGTTGGGATTAATGGTCTTGATAATAGTGTAGAGAGTGCTGATAGTTATGCTGATGTCAATGGTAATGCTCATGATGGTACAGAATTGAAATTAAAAGATGTAGATAAAGGGGATACGGATGATGAAAAAGAGCCTGACTATCGTGATACAGATGTAGACTTTGGCACATCAGATGATAAGTATGAAGCAAATATTGGTGAAGAGTTAATTATAGATATTGTAAGTAACGATGCTGGTATAAAGCCAACAACAATTAAACTTTTAGATGACAATGATAACGAGGTGACAACCTTAACTGTTCCAAATGAGGGAATATGGAGTGTTGACCCTGTAAGTGGTGAGTTGAAGTTTATACCTGTTGCAGAGTTTACAGAAGACCCAACACCTGTTAGATATATAGGAGTTGATGAAACAGGAGCCAAAGCAGATCCTGCAATTGTAACCGTAAACTATCCAGATCTTTTTGATTACTCTGATGCACCCACAGGAATTGATGGGTTTGACTATAAGGTAGCTCCACATAGAGTTGGGTCACATAGTAAGCTCTTTATTGGTGCGACTAAGCCAACTTATGAGAGCGAGGCGAAACGACAAGAGTGGAGTACTAAGTTTGAAGATAAGTTTAAAAGTAAATGGAAAGAGAAGTGGGATAACTTTGTACCACCTGGACAAGCTAAGAAAGTAGAAGATGATGTCTTAAGTCCTAGTGAACTAGCCAGTATCAATAGTGATGGAGATGCTGATGATGGTATGACATGGAACACATGGGTAGTAGGGAAAGAGTGTAAAGGACTGCTTCCTAATGGAACATTTGGTTCCGTAACTATGACGGAAACTACTTATTGTACAACTGTCAAAGCAACGAATAACTCAGCTGTTTCAGGACAGCTTGTAGCATGGTTGGACTTTAATGCAGATGGTACATTTGACAAAACAGCAGAGCGTTCAGTGGTAGATGTTGATGCTGACACTTCAAATGATAATACCCAAGGAAATGTACCTGCAGGAACTGTCAACCAAGATGTTATTCTCTCTTGGACAGAGCAAGAACAACCATCAAATGGATTTAACTCTTTTGTTCGTGTACGATTGACAACAGACTCCGTATTTAAAAGTGACCACTCACCAGAACCTGATAACAATGCTACAGATGGAGAGAGTGAAGATAGTGCAGTTGAAGTAGCCAATGCTAATCCTCCTAGTACCATCGCTGATAATGGGGCGTTTGTATTGGGAACACCAGTAACTATTGACGTACTATCCAACGATATCACCAATGATAACCCTATTGAGGCAACGAGTGTAAAGATTGTTAAAGCTGATGGAACTGAAGTAACAGAACTAATAGTCGCAGGTGAAGGAACTTGGAGTGTAGATGCTACCACAGGTAAGATCACGTTCACGCCACTGGCTACCTTTAAATCAGATGCTACACCAATTAACTATGTAGTGAGTGATAGTGAGGGTGAAGTATCAGAAATTGCTACTGTGAATGCTAATTTTGATACGGATGCTGATGGTGTTGCTGATAAGTTTGACCTTGATGATGATAATGATGGGATATCAGATACAGTAGAGGGAAGTGGTGACAGTGATGCTGATGGTATTGCTGACCATTTAGACCTTGATAGTGATAACGATGGAATTCCCGATAATGTTGAAGCACAAGAGACAGGAAGTTATGTGGCTCCAAATGGGGTATTTGATGCGAATGGTACCGATACAGCCTATGCAGGTGGACTAACACCAGTTAATACAGATACTAATGGAACAGCTGACTACTTAGATAGTGACTCTGATGATGATGGAAAGAGTGATACGATTGAAGCAGGTTATACTGTGGCTACTAATGCCAATGATACAGATAACGATGGTATTTTAGATGCGTATGATGATGTGAATGGTAGAGATGTCAATGATGAGCTTAATAGTGGAGCTTCAACACTTCCTGATATTGATAGTATCTCTGATGATGATGCTGATGTAGATTATCGTGATATCGATGCCGATTTTAAAGCACCTGAATCAGTAGAAGATGTAAAGATGGGAACAACTAGAACTCCTGTAGAGATTAATGTTCTCTCAAATGATAGCGATGTAGAGAATGATATTAACCCAACAACTGTTAAGATTATTAATCCTGCTGATGGCAGTGAAGTAACAACACTTAGCGTTGCAGGTGAAGGAAACTGGACAGTGAACCCAACAACAGGTGCTGTAACCTTTACGCCGATTGATGGATTTATTGCTGACCCAACACCCGTTAACTATACCGTTGAAGATGATACAGGTGAAAAGTCTGAACCAAAGAGCGTAACGGTTAATTATGACTTTGATGGTGATGGAATTGTTGATGTTAATGATATCGATGATGATAATGATGGAATCCCTGATTTGGTGGAAGAGAATGGTAACACAAGCAGAGATACTGATGGTGATGGTATTGTTGATTCTAAAGACCTTGATGCCGATAATGATGGTATTTTAGATATTGTTGAAGCAGGTGGAGTTGATAGTGACCATAATGGACTGCTTGATAGTTTAACCGATACAGACCAAGATGGTTTGGCAGATGTGGCAGATGTTTCTAAAAATACAAAAGATGCTCCAAGCACATTTGATGAAGCAAAAGCTGTAACAAATCTTCCTGTAGTTGATACCGATGGAGATACCAAAAGAGATTTCCAAGATGTGGACTCTGACAACGATGGACTCTCTGACCTTGTAGAGGGAGGAACAGCTCCAAGTAATGACAGTAACAGTGATGGAATGATAGACAGTGTAGTAGATACTAAAGGTATTCCTACGGTTGTAAACCCAGCTACGGGAACTCCTGCAAGCACACCTGATACGGATGGCGATAGTGTGCCAAACTATAGAGATTTAGATTCAGACAATGATGGTTTAAATGATGTAACAGAAGCAGGTGGAACTGATATAGATGCTAATGGTTTAGTTGATACCCCTAATACTTTAGTAGATGGTTCAACACTACCAGATAGTGATACAGATGGAGTTGCAGATGTGTTAGAGCCAAATAATCCTAAACTATCACCAGTTATCGATACCAATAGTGATGGCGTAATTGATGATAAGACTGATACTGATAAAGATGGTATTCCTGATGTTACGGATGAAGAACCTAATACTTTTGCAACAGCAAAAACACCAGATGCAGATAGTGATGGTATTGCAGACAAGTATGATATCGATGATGATAACGATGGAATTCCTGATTTAGTAGAAGAGAATGGTGATGCTACCAGAGATACAGATAGCGATGGAGTCGTTGATTCTAAAGATTTAGATGCTGATAACGATGGAATATTAGATATCGTTGAAGCAGGTGGAGACGATACAAACAATGATGGTAGAGTTGATGATATAACTGATGGTGATAATGATGGTTTAGCAGATGTAGCCGATAGAATGCCAAGTAGTGCAGATTTTCCAATTGATGTTGATGGTGCAAAAGTGGTGACTGTACTACCAGTGGGTGATACCGATGGAGATACCAAAAGAGATTTCCAAGATGTAGACAGTGATAATGATGGAATCTCTGACCTTGTAGAAGGTGGAACAGATAAGGCATTAGATACAGACAATGATGGAATGATTACTAAAGACCCTACCAAAGTAGATGCAGATGGAATAGCTACAGGATTAACACCCGTAAGCAATCCTGATGTAGATACCGATGGAACACCTGACTATAGAGATTTAGATTCAGATAATGATGGACTTTTAGATGTAACAGAAGCAGGTGGAACTGATACGGATGGTAATGGTTTAGTGGACACTCCAAATACTCTAGTAACAACACTTCCAGATGCTGATAGTGATGGAACCCCTGATGTAAGTGAGCCAAATAATGATAAGTTACCAGCAGCTGTTGATAGTAATGGTGATGGTATTATTGATGATAAAACAGATACAGACAGAGATGGAATCCCCAATGTAACAGATGAAACACCAAATGCATTTGCAACAACACCAGCACCCGATGCAGATAGTGATGGTATCGCAGACAAATACGATATCGATGATGATAATGATGGAATTCCAGATTTAGTAGAAGAGAATGGAGATGCAACTAGAGATACTGATGGAGATGGTATTGTTGATAGACTTGACTTAGATTCAGATAATGATGGA
>JAHZJZ010000165.1 GCA_022600655.1 Campylobacterota bacterium
ATATCACCTCTATTTAATTCCATCATTACTACTTCCCTCTTCTATTGGGTCTTTTTTTTGTGCTTTAGAAATTCGATTTAGAAGTGCTAATCGTCTCTTTTTCTCAATACTATCTACAAAGCTTTGAAACTCCTCTTTAAAAATTTGAGGTACAAAAAAACCAATCTCCTCTTTTTTTCTTCCATCTAAAATTTGAATAATATTGTCTGTTTTAAAAAAGTCACTAGAATTTCTCATATTTGCCAATGTTGCTTCTATCATACAAATCCTTTTGTTATTTATATTTAACATACTATAGTACCATATCATAACAATAAAAGTCAATTACAAAAACAGTGACTCACTCGGTTTCTCATCTGTCCCTAAAACCTCTTCGTCAAACACATTTTTATTTTGCAGTTTAATGATGGAGACAAAATCCAACTCCTCATCAATCACAGCTTTTATCTCATCTCTAAATTTAATAATTCGTGATGGCGTAATGTTCCCTCGAAAGATAGATTTTTGATGATGATGAAAGTATTTTTTGCAGATTTTAAATACTTTCGTTACTCGGTTTTTTCCTGCTTCACTCTGTGTATCTGAAATGTCATACATCACAATGGCATAGTTGTAGTTGTAACTTTTCAACATTTATCCTTTAGCTTAAACGGTACAAATGGCTTATCTTCTACCAAGAACTTTACCAACTTATAGGCATCATATTTTATGGCACTTTTATAGGTCGTTTTTCGTTTTAATTTAGGATGTAAAAATGGCTCATTAATCCGTGCTTCAAACGCCTCTATAAATATCATTTTCCCCTGCTCATTAAGCAACGCATAGTTCAAACTCTTGTCAAAATGTTTGCTCACTTGTAGCTTCTTTTTGTTGACCAAGTCAAAAATGGTCTTAAACACAATGATGGGCTTAAACACTTCACACAAATCTAAACTCAAAGAGAACCTTCCCTCTCGTGGGCTATGCAAAAAACTTATAGATTGGTTCAAGTGCGTATGATAAATAGCCGATATGGTCTTAGTATAAAGTAGCGTATTTCCAAAACTTATCAAGGCATTTATGGGGTTGTCAGGTGGTCGTTTAACCCGTTTATTCAAGATAAAATCATCAGGTAAAAAATGCCCAAAAGAGTCATAAAACTGATTCCATATCTGCCCCTCTATCCAAAGAATCTGCTTGATATGAATATCTTTCGCCAAAAACTCCTCCACATCTTTGTTGAGCCAATCCAAAAATGGTTTCAAATCTTTTTTTCCATGCCGATAATAATGATACAACACCTCACGAATATTATCAGCAATCCCCTGTACTATCACCTTGGCAATAAGCAACCGTTTATCAATATACGCTTGTGACTGCCGTATGGTCAAATCCCCACTAATGAGTTGCTCTTTAGGGTAAAAACTCCCAGAGTAATTTTGATGATAATTAAAAAAATGAACCGTAATTCCTGCTTTAGCAATAAAGTCTAAAAACTTCGTGTTCAAACTCACCTCTGCCAAACAGTAAAGCTCTTTTAAATCTTCTACAGGAATGTAATTATTCCCCTTGCTATTTTTAAAATTAATGGAGTTGTCTTTTCGCTCCAATGTTCCCATGCTAAATATGTATTGTGTGTGATTTTTTGCCATTTTATAGTCCTAACTCTTTTAAAAACCCTCGTTGTCCTAAACGCTCTACACGTCTATCATAAAACTTCTGTAAATCAGTCGAAAAAGACCCAAAACTGTACCTATTTTTCTGAATTTTTAGATTCTCAAAAGCTGTAATCGTAGAACTCATCTCAATATAATGGGGAAACTCCTCTATAAAAATTCCTATTACCCTCTTGGCTACCTTTTTGGTCTGAAGTTTAGAAATCCCAAGCCGTGATGAAAGTTCGTAAAATGACTCTAGTGATATATTTTGCTTTTTCCCACCCAATGCCAATCCAAGCTCATCGCTGTCTCCTCGGTAAACTCCATTAGATATAAGGTCATAAAGTGGAGAGAGTCGATACTTATCTCTTCCTATATTGAGTATAGAGATATTTTTAACATGTAAATCAGCATGTTCTATCACAAACGAAAAGAGATAAAATTCTAAAAATCGTATTCGCTCATCAGTCGATTTTATCACCCCAGCAATAGCATCAAAAAGCCTCTCACTCGTGGTAAAATACTTCTGGTCACTTTTGATATTCATAATCTGTGCAAAATCTCTCTGCTCATACTTATAGCCACTGTATCGGTCATAGCGTTTGACCACATAATGGAAATCTTGCTCACCAGCCACAACCCCACTCCAAGGGACATCAAACCCATACGCATTTTTAGCAAAGCTCATAAAAAGATGCTCATTAAGTCCTAAATAGAGCAAATGTGTCTGATTTTTATCTCTAAAATTATAGATGGCACTCTCTATATTATAAGGTTTTAGCAGATAAAGAGCATCACTGCTCTGCTCTATTTCACCTTTCTCAAAATCAATATTGACATCTATCTTATTTTGATATCCACTAAGTGATGAGTGTTTCCCCTTCTCCTCCAAAACCTCTCTCTCAACAGCTATATCAAAATCTAAAATATTAAAAAATTTATTCTCCCCTAAAATATGCTCTTTAACCGAAACCCAACTTTTACATTTTGAATAATCAATCTTAAAACTATGAAGCTTATCAGCCGATACAAAATCAAAATCTCCATGTGTATTTTTAAGCTCCAAGAGTATCTGAGCTAAATTTTTCCCCTCTTTTAAGTAAGCATTTCGCCTATCACTCTCAGGAATCAAATTTTCAAAAACAGGAAACAGCGTAGCAGAAGTAGCAACTTCTTCTTCAAGCAATCCATCCAGTCTCTTACCTTTATAACGCTGCTCATACTCAAAAAGATAACGCCCCACTTCATGACCCAAAAACCCCACCAACTCACCACTTTTAAAAACAGCTATCTGATTGATTCGGTGTTTAAAAATGCGTTGATAGTATCGTCCTCTCCCCTCTCCTATGGCTTCTATTTCACCTTTAGAAATCAAATTATCAAGATAACGATTTAGTGTCCTTTTTGGAATATCTGTATTATTGAAAAGCTCTGAAATAGTCTGTTCATTTTTTTGCTCAAAACTCTCTATAATAACTTTTTCATACTTATTCAAAAAATTTTCCTTTCACGCCAAATTACGCCATTTAAATAAATTTAAGATATTTTTTATAATTATACCCTAAATAAAC
>JAHZJZ010000166.1 GCA_022600655.1 Campylobacterota bacterium
ACTTTAGGGTATGCTGGTCACTCAGAGGCGATGTTAAAAAAATATGACCATATAGAGCATATAGGTATTGACAGAGATGATGAAGCGTTAAACTTTTCTAAAGAGCGATTGCGTTCTTTTGAAGAACGAAGCAGACTTTACAAAGGAACCTTTGCCACAACATTTCCAATACTTACTGAAACACCTATAACTGGTATTTTAGCTGACTTTGGAGTCTCCTCTTTACAACTTGACAAAATGGAGCGTGGATTTAGTTTTGAGAGTGAAACTTTAGACATGCGAATGGATGCTACAGCTGAACTTAGTGCCTATGAAGTTGTCAACCACTATGATCAAGAGAAGTTAGAGTATATTTTAAATCACTATGGTGAAGTTCGCTCTTATCGTAAAGTGGCAGGAGCGATTGTTGAGGCACGAAGCCAGAAGCTTATAGAGAGTGCTAAAGAGTTGGCTGATGTAGTTTGTCAAGTCATTCCTAGAGGGGGTAAGATTCACCCTGCTACATTGACATTTCAAGGTATTCGTATAGAGGTTAACAGTGAACTTAAAGAGATAGAGGGACTTTTAGATACATTAGAAGTTAAAGCAAAAGCTGCTGAGTTAGAGGGAGCCATTGTTTCACTTATTACTTTTCACTCTCTTGAAGATAGACTGGTTAAAAACCGATATAAAAAGTGGGCAACCTCATGTATATGTGACAGTCATGCCATGCGATGTACCTGTGGTAATAACAATGCATTAGGTAAAATGTTGGTTAGAAAACCTGTAACGGCGACTAAAGATGAGTTAAAAATCAATGCAAGGTCAAGGTCGGCAAAACTTAGAACATTTATATTTAAAGGATAAGTGATGGGAACAAATAGAAAACCAGAAATCAAAGAGGAGAATGGTGTAACGGGTGCTATGATATTGATTACTTTAGTCTCTATATCGTTGGCTCTAATTTTAACTCTGCCCAATATCTATTTAGATAACCAAATCTATTATGAGAGTAGAGAGATAGCTCATCATCAAAATATCGCTCAGACACTGAGAGAAGAGCAGACCATTATTAAAAATAGACTTGAAGAGATTAAATATAGAGAAAATATGAATAGTAAAGTAGAGTAGTCAATGATTAGAAAGTTTTTAGAGTTTGCCATAGATAGACCTGTACTCAATCATATTTTTATGGTTTTTATGATTATTATGTCTATTTTTGCTTATCAAAATATTGCCAAAGAGATATTTCCCCCTTCAACACTAGATCAGGTCTCTGTCTCTGGAGGATATATAGGTGCTAGTGGTGATGTACTTGACAAGATGGTGGTAAAGACCATTGAAGATGAGCTTAAATCACTTCCTGAGATAGATACCATATACACAACCATACAGAATGGTTTTTTTAATATTAAAGCTGATATTAAAACAGGTAATGACCCACAGGAAGTTTTAGGGGATGTTAAAGATATTGTCTCCAATACCAAACGAGATTTACCTTCAGATATGGATGAACCCATTGCAAAAGTCGTGGTACATGACTTTCCTCTTATTTTGGTTGCGATTTCTGGTGATGTCCCAACCAAAACGCTGGTTGATGCTGCTGATGAGTTAAAGAGTCGTTTGGCACTGATTCCTAATTTGAGTGGAA
Organism: Campylobacterota bacterium; assembly: GCA_022600655.1. Classification (GTDB taxonomy): domain Bacteria; phylum Campylobacterota; class Campylobacteria; order Campylobacterales; family Sulfurovaceae; genus UBA1140. Next base: position 1,631 of record JAHZJZ010000166.1, read on the forward strand.
TTGTAATACGTGGTGAATCAGATGAAGAGATACTTATCTCTTTAGACCAAAAAAAGATAGATGCCTATGGTCTCTCAAAAAGTGCTGTCTACTCTGCCATCTCTTCACTCTCTTCAATTTTTCCTGTAGGAACCATCAAGGAGCAGGGGAGTCATCTTTATATTTCGACCATCAATGGAGAGAAAAACAAAGAGCTACTAGAGAGGACACTTTTATCTGTTAATGGTAAACGTTTTTATCTAGGTGATATATCAAGCGTTAACTTTGGTTTGGGTGACCCTGACCAGCTCTCTCATTTTAATGGTAAACCCAATGTTTCGCTAGATATCAAAAAAACCAAAGAGGGAAATGCCATTGCTCTAACTAAAGAGATACGAACCGTACTGGCTGAATTTAATGAACAGTACCAAGGGAAATTAGTGTTTAATGCCTATACCGATACCTCGATATGGATTAAAAATCGTCTAAATCTGGTCTCTTCAAATATTCTTTTTGGACTTATATTGGTTATGTTTGCACTCTTTTTGACGTTAAACTTTCGTATCGCTTTAGTGGTAGGTATAGGAATTCCAGCCTCATTTATGATAACCCTAATTTTTGCAGATGTGATTGGCTATAGTCTAAATATGTTAACACTGCTTGGTGCGTTGATAGCCCTAGGAATGCTGGTTGATGAAGCGATTGTGGTTGCTGAAAATATCTATCGTCATATAGAGATGGGGAAGAGTCCACGAGAAGCAGCCATAGAGGGTTCACTAGAGATGTTCCCTGCTATTTTAACGGCAACACTGACCACCGTTTTTGCCTTTTTACCCCTTTTGATTATGAGTGGGAAGATGGGGATGTTTATGCAGGTACTCCCCATTATGATTTCCATACTTTTAATCAGTTCTCTTTTTGAAGCCTTTTATTTTCTACCTCTTCATGCCAAAGAGTTTTTCTCGATGGGTAAAATAGAGAAGATTCATGAGAAAGAGAATGCTTTTTGGCGTGTTAGTAATGCTATTTTTAAAACAGTGTTGACCTTTTTACTAAAGTCTAAAAAACTCTCTCTATTTCTTATGGTGGCGTTGATTATCATCTCAACCATTGGAATGGCAAAAGTAACCAAGTTCCAACTCTTCCCTGAGTTTGATGTGCAGCAAATTTATCTTAATGGTAAAGTTAATATCAATAATGAGTTAACAGAGACAGAGGTCTATGTAACTCAAGTTGAAAAAGAGCTTTTAGCTCGTTTAGATAAAGCTTCAGTTGACTCTGTAACCTCAGTTATTGGTTTTAGAATGAATGCCGATGGAACATTTGATACAGGGGAAAACCTCTTTCAAATTTTTGTCAACTTGCATGAAAAAGCCCCAGAGAATTTTTTTGACAAGTTCATCAACCCTATCTTCTCGATAGAGTATGATGGTAGTAATATGATAAGAGAACGAAAAGCCCAAGAGATTGTCAAAGATATCAGTAACGATATACTAAAAGATGTTGAGAAGCTAGAAGAGAATGGAAAAAAGGTGTTTGAAGAGTTTAATGTTTTTGCTCAACAGACAGGAATCGTAGGACATGATGTAGAGATAGGATTCTCAGCCGATTCTCAAGATGAGGTACTCAAAGCAATAGCTAAACTAGAAGCAAAACTGGCAACTGTAGATGGTGTTAATGATATCGCGAACAATGCCAATGAGGGTGAACTAGAACTCAAACTTAGAGTTAACGAATATGGTCAATCACTAGGATTGAGTGAAGGCTACATTACTCAAGAACTGCGTGGTTCATTTTTCAAAGGTGAGTATGCCAAAATGTTTAACGATGAGGGCTTGGTACGGATTAAAGTAGAAGACCGATATAAAGACCAAAAAGGAAGTTTAGACAACTTTAGATTGACAACCCCAGAGGGACAAGTGGTAGTGCTTAATGAGGTGTGTGACTTTTTTTATCAACGAAGTTTTGTACGTATTTTCAAAGAAGATGGTGACAAGGTTCGCTCTGTATTTGCCAGAGTTGACAAAGAGGTGATTGTCCCTACCGATGTTATGAAACAGCTAAAGCCACTGCTTAAAAACTTAGAAGAGCAGGGTGTAAAGGTTATCATCAAAGGAGAAGAGAAAGAGAACACACAGATGAAAAGAGAGATGACCCAAGCAGCACTTATCGCTGTATTCCTCATCTTTATCACGTTGGTATGGATGTTTAACTCTTTTGTTCAACCATTGATTATTTTAGCGATTATTCCTCTATCTGTTTTAGGGGTATTGGTAGGAACCAAATTGATGGGAATCAACTTAACCATGCCAGGGGTTATGGGAATTATCGGTCTTGCAGGGGTTGTGGTCAATGATGGACTCATTATGCTCTCTTTTGTACGAAAAGCTGAAAACTATGCAGAGGTTTTACAACAAGCCAAATATCGTCTACGACCAATTATCTTAACCTCTTTAACAACCATATTGGGACTTTCCTCACTGATATTCTTTGCCAGTGGTCAAGCACTCATACTTCAACCTATGGCGATTAGTTTAGGGTTTGGTATCGCGTGGGCGACGGTGCTAAACCTCTACTTTGTACCGTTGATGTACGCAGTCATTTACCGAGTAGATGAAAATGAAAAAAAAGGTATAGGTATAAGATGATAACAACACTAGCCAAAGCAGGTTTTTCGTATATTTTTAGATTTGTCTCATTTATCTTTTTAGCATTGGCT
>JAHZJZ010000010.1 GCA_022600655.1 Campylobacterota bacterium
ACCAAGTACAGGTACAAACTCAGGAATCGTAAAGTCTGGGAAGACCGGCACAGCAGAAAGTGCTATAAATGCAGTTGCTGCTGTAATAGCAGGTGCCGCCATAAAGATTAGTTTATTTGCATTTTGTGGTACGATATCTTCTTTTGTAAAAAGCTTAATACCATCTGCTGCAATTTGAAGCAATCCAAATGGTCCAACGTGCATTGGCCCAAGACGTCTTTGCATAAATGCAAGTACTTTTCTTTCAATATACGTACCAAAACCTGCAATGGCAGAAATCACAGCTAAGATTAATACAGCTTTAATTATCACACCAGCGGCAGTCACTTCAGGTAACATTGTTGCCTCCATCTTATACCTCCCTTATATTTACTGTTGCATATCTTGAAGCTCCAAAGAGTTCATAAACATTCTCAGCACTTTTAAAGTCTGGAATAGCAACGATGTCACCTTCCATTCTATCATCAACTATCACATCAAGTGTTAAGTTACCATTGTCAAATTCAACAACCACTTTTTGACCTAATATTTCAGCTTTAGCTGGACTTGCATATAGTGCAAACTCCTCAAAAATTTGATGAGCTTTATCAGAGAAGTCATTAAACTGTCTCTGTGGATTACATCTATAAGCAATCTCACCCTCTAGTGCTTTGCTATCGTCAAATGCTTCTACACTCACTTCATCAACCTCGGTTGTACTCATCTCAAGTAGATAACCTCTGTTCTCACTTCCGTCATTGTTATAACCATTTGGAAGAGAGTCAAAGTCAACAGCTTTAAAGCCTTTGTCTACTGGAAGGTGAGCCGTCCAATCAATTGTCTCTTTTGGAGCACCTGTTATCTCTCTCATGATATCATTTAACTCATAACCGTTATACTCAACAGCTGCATTGGTTGGTGTTACCCTTTTATGCATATTGGTAAGTGTTCCCTCTTGTTGGTTCATCGCTGGCATATCTAAATCAGCACCACCAAGAGCAGAGAGGTTAAAGTCACCCGAAGCGTTATACCCAATAGTGTAACCATCAGCTTCATCATCGAGATCACAAATAAGTGCTACACCCAACGAATTAGTCTTTGGTGGAATCATCGCTACTTTCACTTCAGATGAAGCTTCAAGTACAGCAATAAGCTTCGCAAGATTTTCAGCTCTTTCATGGAAGAAAAGATCTTCACCAATCATTAAAGAGAAACTCTCTTTTTTCTTCATCATCTTATCAAACGCTTTACCAAAGGCTGCAGCATCTCCACCAAGGGTATTAATGAGACTATCTCTATCGAGTTGATCTTTAACTGAACTTGGAAGTTTGTCATGGTCAGCAAACAAATCAATAATAAGTAAAAGAGCTGCCTCTTCATGACCTACTTTATGTGCAAAAGACTCAACAGTTTTACCAAATGTTGGTACTAAAGTATCTCCAACTGGGTGGAAGTAAAGCCCTGCCCCTTTATTCATCTTTTGAACATTGTTAAAGGCATATCGTGCATTTGGATTATCATTTCTTAATGATGTTCCCACACTCATAACAAAATCTGTTGCCATAATCTCTTTGAAATCATTGCCATACAGAGAGTTACCAGATGCTTTACTATAGAAGTTTAAGAATCTTTGGAATGCTCTGGCTTCACGATTAATTAACTTCACACCTTTTTGCTCTTTGAGTGTTTGAAGCATCAGTGCCTCTTCATTGGTAATCACTGATGTAAAGTTAATGACTTTAGCTTTGTTAAAGGCTTCAACAGCATTTGCAAATGCCACTTCATCTTTACCCTCTACCTTGTTCTCAAAGTCATAACCAAATCGTCCTGCTCCACAGAGTGATACATAATGAAACTCATTGCTTACACGGAAAATCTTCTCTGTTCTATCAGAAATTGAAGTTGGTTTAGTCTCATAATAGATTTGACAACCACTACTACAGTGAGCACAAGTTGCAGGAACTTTCTTTAAATCCCAAGCATTTGAGCTATATACAAAGTCTCTACTTACCAAAGCACCTACAGGACAGACAGCCACACACTCACCACAATCAGAACAGTCAGTCTCACCTGTACCATTACTTGGAGCAATAACAGACTTTTGAAGCTTGTTCCACATTGCATAAGCATCTTTTGGCATAGCGTCTTTCAACCCTTTGTCAAGTGCTGCACCACCTCTTTTAGCTGTCTTAATCGCAGCATCACCTATCATATCTTTACAGACAGTCGTACATCGCTCACATACAATACATAGACCTGGATCATAGTGAAGAACACTACTCCAATTGGCACTCTCTCTTTTGGTATCTGGGATTGAGTAACTCTGAGAGTCAACTGCCAGTTCAAGTGTATAGTTTTGTAACTCACACTCACCACTTTGGTCACATACACCACACTGAAGTGGGTGGTTGACATCATAAACTTCCATAATAGCTCGACGCTCTTCAAGAATGTTTGGTGTATCAACAGTGATTTCCATGCCCTCTTTTACCTTGGCATTACAAGCATAAACCTGTTTTCCATCAGCCTCCACAAGACAGATACGACATGCGAGTGTCGGTGAACATCTTGTAAGGTAACAGATAGCAGGTATAAAGATGTCATTGGCACGAGCGGCATTAAGGATATACTCACCCTCTTTAGCCTGATACTCTTTACCATCAATCTTTATGCTAATCATATTTTCTGCTGGTTGTAATTCACTCATATTAGCTTCCTACTCTTTCTAATCTACTAAATCTGTAAGAGGATAACAAAGCCGTACTTAATCCCATATCAAATGTAGGATTAAGTGCGATTGTTCCTTTTAAAGATGTATCAATCTTAAACACTCTTGTAAACTCTATATTATCTACCATCAAACTAACACTCTCTCCATCACTTAACTTTGCAGCAGTTGCAAACTGCTGTGAACCTAGTAAATTCGCCTCTTGCATAAGCTTTTTAGACTTTCCTGTAAAGGCTGAAAAGTGTTCCTGTGGGTTACAGTTATAGATAACAGCACCATCAATACCATTGATATCTGCTGGTTCTTTTATGGAAGTATCAACATCTACTTCAACCTCATTTAAAAGATAACCTCTATGCTCAACCCCTTTGGCATCAAAGTAATTAGGAAGAGCGTCAAACTCTACTGCCTCAAACCCTTTTGCTGTTGGAAGCTCTTTAGTATAATCAATCGTATACTCAGCATTAAGTCCTAAAGCATTAGCAATGTCACTTAAAACATACCCACCATACGCGACAGCAACATTCATTGGAACCACCCGCTTACTAAGTGAAGTTAATGTTCCCTCTTGTTGTATCAATGAAGGCATATCTAAATCACCATCACCTAGTGCTGAAAGTGTAAAGTCACCTTTGACGTTGTAACCAACGGTTGCACCCTCTACTTCATCATCAAGATCACAGATGAGTGAAACACCCAGTGCATTCCCTGCTGGTGGTACACAGATAACATTAAACCCTGCATACTTTTCAAGAAGTGCAAGTGTTTTAGCAATATTTTCAGCTTTTGGGTGAGCATATAAGTCAGCACCAACCACTAATGAAAAGCCTACTTTTTTAATCAATGATTTAGCAAGAGCCTCTAGCTCCTCTTCACCAATATTCGATTCAGCTGCTAAATTACCAATATCTAGGTCATTAAGAACCGTTCTAATGTTTTCAGGGACCTCAATATCTTTAAGTAGTGTGTTAACTAATAGAGAGGCAACACCCTCTTCACTTCCCGCTTCATACTTAATGAACTGAGTCACGATATTTTGAATACTGTTATCTTCAATCGGGTGCATATAAGCAACTCTTGCTCTCTGCCACTTACTCGCCATATTGATGTGATATTTTACAATAGGAGCATCATCATTAATACGCGTTCCCATCACTATCACAGCTCGTGACTTGCTAATCGCCTCTAGGCTTCCACCATAAAGCGATTTACCTGTCACAGAGCCATAAGCATTCATAAACTTCTGATAAGCTCTCGCCTCATTAGAGATAAGCTTATAGCCCTTTTGCTCTTTTAACTTTTGAAGTATAAGTGCCTCTTCGTTAGAGATTTGACTACTAAAGCAGATGCTTTTAGCACTCTCAAACGCTTCAATCGCATTTTTAAATGCTGCCTCATCTTTAGTTACATTTTCATTAGCAAAATCATATCCGTAACGACTTGCAGAACAGAGCGTGGTAAACTCAGCGTTGTTGCTTACACGCATCACTTTTCCATGTTTAACTTCATAGATTACCTCATGACCACCACCACAGTGAGGACATGATGATGGAATCTTAGTAAGCTCCCATGCGTTAGAGGTATACTTAAAGCTAGTATCAACCAATGCTCCAACAGGACAAACAGCTGCTGCTTCGCCCAGTGTTTTATGGTTGGCTTCAATGGCTACATTTTCAATCGTTGAACTGTATCCACCAAACTTAACTTTAAGAGCTTCATCACCTGTAATCTCTGTTGAGACACGCACACACTTCTCACACATAATACAAAGAGCTGGGTCATAAGATACTGGACCCCAGTTTTGTACAGGACGTGATGGCTCTTTGGTGGTAAAGTTTTGACCTGAAACACCAAACTCCATCGTTTTGTTCTGAAGGTCACACTCTCCACTCTTATCACATACCCCACACTCTAACGGGTGGTTTACATTATAGAGTTTCATAATGTTTTGACGCTCTTTGTGAAGTTCAGCATTTTGGGTGTTAATAACAGCACCATCAGTTGCTTTCTCTTGGCATGAGAGAATCATTCCCTCTACACCCTCAACATCAACCACACACATACGACATGATGCGATTGGCAGTACCTTAGTTAGGTAACACATGGTTGGGATATAGATATCGTTCTCTCTGGCAATCTCTAAGATAGTCTGTCCAAATACCCCATCACAAACGTTACCATCTATGGTAACGCTGATTGTTTTAGGTTCAATATTTCTTATACTACTCATCACACTGCCACCATCGATATGTAGTAACATCGCATACAACGCTCTGCTTCTGCTATCGCCTCTTCACCAGTAAACCCGAGGTTTACCTCTTTATTATTGGTCTTTCGCTCTTCAACACCTAGTTTTTCACTCTCTTGTCGTGGAATTCCTGGCATCCAACCTGTAATCGTCTCTTTTTTGTTATAGACTTTAAGTCGTGAGAGATGGTCTTCCATAATCTCATCATCAAGAAGGGTACACTTACCACCATTATAGATATAACGGCTAATAACTGATGCTGCTCTTCTAGCTTGTCCAACAGCATTTACAATGGTCATTGGTCCATACTCACAATCCCCAGCAGCAAAGAGTCCTTCTCTCGAAGTCATATAATCTTTACCATTGGTTAAAATAGAGTTCCAAGATGTCATCTCGATATTCCAATCATCAGGAATAATTTGTAAATCAAGTGCTTGAGAAACGGCAGGAATCAAGTAGTCACACTCAATCTCCATATCACCACCCTCAATTTTAACAAGCTGAGCTCGTCCACCGTTAGGGTCAGGCACCAATTCAAAAGTATTGACTTTCAGACCCGTAATGTTCTCACCATCATCATAAATCTCTTCAATTGCTGAGTGAAAGATAAACTCTACCCCCTCTTCAACAGACTCATGATACTCTTCATAGGTTGTGTTTCGAATAATGGTCTTCTCATCACGACGATAGAGCATAATAACTTTTTTCGCACCCTCACGAATCGAACAACGAACCACATCCATAGAGGTAAATCCACCACCAACACAGACAACAGTTTTGTCTTTAAGTTCATTTGATGCAGGGCTTCCTATATCATACTTGTGCCAGAGGTTAACCTTATCAAGCATCGCAATCGCACCCCAATAACCACCCATATCAGGGTTCTCATTGTTTGCACGAACTTTCTTAGAGAGTCTTGCTCCAAAACCAAGTAGTGTTGCATCATACTCAGCTTCTATCTCTTTAAGTTTTTCGGCATCTACACGACAGTTATTGGTAATGCTTACCGCTTCCATATCAAGTACCAAATCGATATCTTTGTTGTACTTGTCAATTGGCATACGATACTCAGGTACACCAACAGCAACCTCACCACCATTAACAGGTAGCTCTTCAAAGATATCAACTTTGATTCCCTCTAGTGCTAAGTAGTACGCAGCTGTTAAACCAGCAGGACCCGCACCAATAATGGCTACTTTTTTACCATCATTTTTAAGAGGTTTAGGCTCAGCTGGGTGTAACCAGTCTAATCCATGGTCTGTCTCATAGTCAGCACCCAATCGCTTAAGCTCCATAATAGAGATAGGCTCATCAAGATTCATACGCCTACACGCATCTTCACATGGGTGAGGACAGACACGACCACAAGTGTGTGCCAGTGGCATAGTCTGTCTCGTTGCTGCCAAAGAGTCGGTAAATACCATATCACGAACACCCTCGATATATGCAGGAATGTCAACATGTGCTGGACAAAGGTCGGTACATGGTGCTGTTACTTTAGCAATGTACGAAGTATCACCACCATAATGTTTTGAAGCTATCTGAGCATCGATACAAGTATCAAACTGATCTTTATAATGCTCCATCAAATCTAAAATAGGCTTAGGAACTGTCTTTCCAATCTCACACTTAGAGGTAGTCATCATCGTTTGACCTATCTCTTTTAAATGTGCAACATCATCATGACTTCCCTCACCCCTAGCTATCTTGTCGAGTAAGTCGTAAAGAATCTTACCACCCCATCTACCAGGAGCACACCGACCACACGCCTCTGAGTACTCTTGGTACTGTGCAGCGTACTGGTTGGCTAACTCAACAGCATCAATATCTTCATCAAAAATGGCTACACCATCCCATCCGATAAATGCTTTTGAGTCTCGCTCTCCATGATAGGTTTCGGGCAGTTTAAATCCTGACTTACTCCACTCATCAGATGACTTACCACGGTTGTCGATAAGTTCACCTTGCCAAGTAGAGAAAAGTAGTTTTGCCATTATTCAGCCTTTGTCTCAGCGTCAGCAGCTTCTTTTTCAGCAGCTTCAGCAGCTTTTTTAGCGTCATCTTCTGCTTTCTGTTTTGCTTTCTCTTCAGCAACTCTCTGGGCTTCAATTCGTTTTGCTTCTGCCTCTTCAGCTGCCTTCTGGGCAGCTTCTTTACGCTCAGCAATAACTTTCTCATCTACTTTTTTAACCACTATTGTCCAGTCTACTTCATTAAACTTAACAGAGTTCATAAGGTCATGACCCATCTCTTTAATCAAATCAGCAGATTTTTGAATAGAAGAGTAGTCGCCTACTTCAAAGAGAAAAATCCCTACTTCATTAACTTTGAGTCCACTATTAATCAGTTCACCCATTCTGTCATAGAAGTTTTCATGTAAATGTCTTAAATCATATCTTTGCATATTTTTCTCCTATTATCTATCTACTTCACCAAATACAATATTGGTCGAACCAATAATTGTAACAACGTCTGCAATATACGTACCTACTAAAATCTCTTGAAGTAATCCAGTGTGGAAGAAACTTGGTGCTCTACACTTCAATCTATAAGCATATGGCTCACCCTCTGACTTAATATAGAAACCAAGCTCACCTTTTGGTGACTCTGTTGGCACATAAACTTCACCTTTTGGTGGTCTCATCCCTTGAGTTACCAGTACAAAGTGTTGCATTAACGCATAGTTTTGTGTCATAATCTCCTCTTTAGGAGCAGAGATGTATTGTGGTGCATGTGCCATAAGTTGTGGCTCTGTTCCATCATACTTAAGAATCAACTGTCTAATAATCTTGGTACACTCTGCCATCTCAGCCATATAGAGTCTATATCGTCCATATGAGTCATTGGTATCAGCTACAGGGATATCAAAGTCTAACTCTGGGTAAAGCTCATAAGGCTCCTCTTTACGAATATCGTAAGGAATACCTGAACCTCTTAACATTGGTCCTGTACAACCCCATGAAAGTGCATCTTCTGGTGTCAATACACCTACATCCTCCAGACGCATTTTCCAGATTCTGTTCTCTTGTAAAAGAGCATTATAGGTATGCTCTAGCTCATAATCAATTTTGTCACAGAATGCTCTCATGTTTCTCATGAAATCTGATGGTAAATCCAATGGAACCCCACCGATTCTAACTGCTGAGTGAGTCAATCTTGCTCCACAATAGTCTTCCATTAAGTCCATTGCAAATTCACGCTCACGGAATGCATAAAGGAATACTGACATCGCACCAACATCTAGTGCATGAGTTGCAATAAAGAAGAGGTGAGAGATAATTCTGTTAAGCTCTAACAACATCGTTCTAATCACTTGTGCTCTTCTTGGTGCTTCAATTCCTAGTAGTTTCTCTACAGCTAATGCATAAGCATAGTTGTTTGAAGTTGAAGCGATATAATCAAGTCTATCAGTTGTTGGTAAGAACTCATTATAGGTCATGTTCTCAGCCATCTTCTCAATACCACGGTGAAGATATCCAATATCTGGATAGGCTTTAACCACCTGCTCACCATCAAGCTCAAGCATCAATCTTAACTGACCATGTGCCGACGGGTGCTGTGGACCAAAGTTAATAACCATGGTATTATCATCACGCTCAAAATTGAGATTCTCAAAAAATGGGGATAATTTATTTGGTTGTTGCATACTACTCCACCTCTACTTTCTTTTGTCCAATTGCTTAGTACCTTTGGTATAGTCTACAAGCAATGTTTTACTGTACTCAATAGGTGTTTCTGGTTCACCCTCACTAATATCAGCTCCAAATGGTACCTCATGACCCACTCTTGAGAATCGCTTAGTATCATATCTCTCAATCTCTGCTTGATCTCTAATCTCTGGTCCAATCGCCTCACGTGCATCTTTTCCAAAGATTTTATCAACCTCGTACCATGATGCAAACTCATCACCATGTAGTGGATAGGTCTTAAGCAGTGGGTAACCTTCCCAGTCATCTGGCATAAGAATTCTCTTCATAAATGGATGGTTGTTTGCTACAATTCCAAACATATCAAACATCTCACGCTCTGCAAAGTTTGCTGATTTATAAAGAGGAACAACGGTCTCTACTGCTTGACCCTGCTCTACTCTACAAACCAGACGCATTCTCTTTCGCTCTTTAAGGTTAAGCAATTGATAAAACACTTCAAAGTTCCCATCTTTAGCTAAGTAGTCAACAGCAGACATTTCCGATAACATTGCATAGTCACACTCATTTTTAAGTGTCTCTATTGCTTTATAGTTATCTTCTGCTTTTACCTCAATAACCATCTGACCTAATTGAATATGTGCTGACAAAACCTCCATTTTCGCTTCAACTGCTGCCAGTTGTTTTGCAAAAATCTCATCAGATGCTACATTCTCTTTTGGAACACTTGGTGTAACATGAAATCTATCAGTATAATAAGCTTTCCCTTGTACATTGTCTTTTGGTACATATTTTCTCATTATATTAACCTCAAGTTTTGTTTTGTGTTGTTCTTCATATTTGCTGACTCTCTTCTAATTTTCTTTTGAAGCATCATCATCGCATATTGAAGTGTCTCTGGTCTTGGAGCACAACCAGGAAGATAGATATCAACAGGAACAATTCTATCAACCCCTTGAACCGTTGCATAGGTATTAAACATACCACCCGTATTGGCACAAGAACCCATAGAGATAACCCATTTTGGCTCTGTCATTTGATCATAAAGTCTTCTAGCAAACTCAGCATGTTTTTTAGATAGTGTTCCAGCCAATATCATAACGTCTGATTGTCTAGGAGAGGCTCTAAAGATAGTTCCATACCTATCGAAGTCGAAACGGCTACCACCAGAAGCCATCATCTCAATCGCACAACATGCGAGTCCATAAGTTAAAGGCCAAAGTGAATTACTTCGTCCCCAGTTTACTAAATGATCTACCGTAGTCAATGCTATCGGTAAGCCAGCTGAACTGGCATAATTTACTTGATGCTGTGCCATTCAAGTGCTCCTTTTCTCCACGCGTAAATAAATCCAATTGTCAAAAGTAAGATAAACAGAATCATCTCTGCAAATCCAAACCAACCAAGTAGTTTAAAATCAATTGCCCATGGGAACATAAAGATAATCTCTACATCAAAAAGAATAAACAGAAGTGCGATTAGATAAAACTGAGTCGAAATGGTGTTCGGCTGTTTTGTAACCTCTGGTCCACACTCATAGATGGTTAACTTTAACTTCTCCGTGTCAAGCTTTGCCAATTTTCTACTTATAAATCTTGCAGCAAGTAGTGTTGCATTAAATGCAACAACAGTTACTACAAACAAGAAGAAGATACCTAAATAGGGGTGATTGTTAATCACATGAGTCATTAGAACTCCTTTGTTAAGATATTATTCTCTGTTACAAACTTCCACATAATATGAGGAAAATAGAAGAATATTAGACTTATATTAGCAGAAAAGTTATTAAATAGATTGTGTAATTATTGTGCTTTAGGGGGATATAAAAGCTTTGTAACCAAGTGTTACAATGGCTTATCTGTAGATAACAGAAAACTATTAAGAATATAAGATAAAAGTGTTATATACCACTCTTTTAAGTTAAAAACCTAGATATATAACACTGAATGTTGTGAACTAAATGCTCATTAAAGCGAAACTGTGACTCTAAATCCAACTTAGTTCAATAATAGTTGAGAAATCAAGTACACAACTTGTATCAAAAGAGACAGGTTTTATCAAATCAGCTGGTGTCATCACAAACTTCTCTACGCTATTGACTTGATTAAAGAGTGATAAGCTTGAAAAATTGGAGCCAATAGGTGTGCTTTTAGCCCAAAGTGTTCCAGTTAGTAGCAAAAAAGCTAAAAAATTTATTGTTATTTTTTTCATAATGATTTACTTCCATATAGTTTA
>JAHZJZ010000167.1 GCA_022600655.1 Campylobacterota bacterium
AAGCCTTGTTTCAGGCTAAACTCTTACTGTTTTAACGTTAATAATTTAAAATTATTTAGGTTTTTTAGTACCGTACTTAGATCTAGCAACAGTTCTACCGTTAACACCTGAAGCATCCAATGCACCACGAACGATGTGATACTTAACCCCTGGTAAATCTTTGATTCTACCACCACGTACAAGTACGATTGAGTGTTCTTGAAGGTTGTGACCCTCTCCACCGATGTATGAGATAACCTCAAATCCACTTGTCAATCTAACTTTCGCAACTTTTCTTAAAGCTGAGTTAGGTTTCTTTGGAGTTGTTGTATAAACTCTAGTACATACACCTCTTCTTTGAGGACAGCTAACTAATGCTGGTGATTTTGATTTTTTAATCACTTTCTTACGTTCTTTACGAACTAACTGGTTAATTGTAGGCAATACAATTCCTTTCTGTTGGTTTTTTTGAATTAAAATCTGGACTTGGAAATCCCAAAAATACGGTGTTTAGACGCACTTTGGGGATTTCCAAATTTAGAAAATGGTGCATATTATACCGAAATAGGCTTTAGTTGTTGGGAGTTTTTGTCATAAAATTAGATATTAATGAAATGTTGGGTCTTGTAGGGACAACGCCCCCGTGCTTGTCCGATGTTCAATATGTAAATAAAATTTTTTAACATTACGAACACGGACAACCACAGGGGGATTGTCCCTACAAATCACCAACATCAACTAAATAACTACCGTCTTCAAGACGGTAGGTTAGTATTGCGTTTTGAAAAAACGGATACGGGTTTTTGACCCGTTATTTCTCCACTCCAAAGTTCTCTCCAATTCTAGGCTCAAAATGATGCTCAATATAATTCTTTATCATCTCCTCTGTTACTTCTCCTGATGTCACACAAAAATATCCTCTTGCCCACAAATGTTGTCCCCAATATCTCTTTTTCAATTCTGGAAAATACTCAAACAACTTCCGTGAACTTCGCCCTTTCACTCTTCGCATTATCTCACTTGGTGCCATATTCGGTGGTGCTGACACAAAAATATGCACATAATCCCCTCTCACTACTCCACTCTTTATCTCTATTTCAAAAAAATCACAAGTCTGTTTTATTAAGTCTCGAACTTTATAACCTATATCACCCTTCAAGACTTGATAGCGATATTTTGTTACAAACACAAAGTGATACTCTATTTTAAATACTGTGTGACTTCCATATCTGTAATCCATAATACCCTCACTTTTTGAATATTATAGCATCTCTTTCATAGGGAGATAAATCTGTCCGTCTTCAAAACGGAGGTTTTAACCTTTTTGGAGACTAATAAATCGGCATAGTTATCAACCAAAAATTGACGAACATTTGCCCCATCTATCACAGGAATCCGAAACAGCAACTGTATCATCTTCTCCAGATACTCATGCCCTGTTATCGGCAACTCTTGAACCTGCTTATCTTTTTCTCCATCAACTCTCACGATATCTTTAAGATAGTCCCGATAGTGGTACGCCACCCCTCGTTCTACCACATCATCATCTATGGCCAAAACAAAGGCACAGCTCGGCACATCGAGGAAGAGCTTAATCGACTCCAACATCTTGAGGGTATTTTCAGGCAGGCATCGGTCTAGGTCATCTATAAGGAAAACAAAACTAATATTGTCAAAAATCGCAATCTTCTCTATCCATTGAGGAATTTGATAATAAATCGCCTCTAAACGCCCTGTTGTGGTTAGCTCTTTAAGAAGCTCTTCATACCTAAACGCCTCTTTTTCTCTCTCTTTATACTCTTTCATTAGAGCGTCACCATCTACCACATCAGCAACCACAGAGACATCACCCTCAACTAGCTTTAGTGCAGCTCCTCGTACATCATCAGGTACTTTAAGCCCTTTTTTAAGAGCTTTGGCAAGAATTGTAAACTTCTTAAACCCATGACGAAGAGCCTTTTTGACCTCTTCTGAAAATGGCATCTGTTCATACGCTTCCATCTCTGCCAACATGGTCTGAAAAAGAGGGATAATCAGATGCTCCTCTTTCTCAAATCGCCACGCATTAAAAAAGATAGGAATAGTAATTTGAGGAAAGGTTCTCTTCTCTTTATCTTTTTTAAAGTCAATAAGTTGCTGTTCATTAACTTTTGATTTGACCAGTTTTAAAAGATGGGTTTTGCCACTACCCCACTCACCAAACAGCCCAACACTAAGTGGCTCTATGGTTCGATACTTGTCACAAATAAGCGTTCCAACATCTTGCTCTAACGCTCTAAACTCATCATGTACTTTAACAAATGCATCAACATCATCGCTCGTTTCACTGATTTTAATATAGTTGGTTTTAACTTCTTGAAACTTATCACACTTTAAAACGGCACTCTCAAGCTCTTGAAAATTCCCTGCTAACTGTTCTACGATAACATCTATATACTCATCTGCATTAAAAGCCATAACATCTCCCTTATTCCTGAGATATTATAGCTAATTTTTTAATACAAAAATCCAAACAACCATAATGGTATCTTATTTCCAAATCCTATCTCAATATCATCAGAAGCCACATATGAACGTTCCATATCTTTTATCTGTTTAAAACTTTTATTTTTACCACCCACCTCAAAAGTATAGATGCCATTTACCAAAAAATCACCTCTTTTAGAAGCATAGATAGCCTCATCTATAAAAAGATTTTGACCTGCATAGTAGTTTTTAATCTGGTTAACAAAAAAAGCCTCTCTAGCACTTCCTGTATCTATTTTAGAGGTAAGGGCATATGAAATATTCGTATTTTGCATGAAGAGTTTTTCAGGTTTACTCATAAGATTATAACCCTTCTCTTGACTTCTAATACTGTTGATAATTTTAGCATTTTCCATATCATTCAAATACTCATAGAGTTTAGGACGCGATATATCTGTAGCTTCAGCTAAGTCCGTAATATTAGGGATAAATGGTACATTGACTGCCAACATATAGAGCAACTTTTTCAATTTTCGTATCTGTTGCATCTCAATCTTATTTATATGTGGTAAATCAGACTCCAATATAAGATTAATAATCTGAATTATCCGTTGATGATAGCTATCTTGGTCTTCCAAGATAAAAGGATACGCCCCAAAAGCGAGATACTCTTTAAAAAGTTTTAAGGGTTTTATCTGCTCACTTATCTCTGAGCTAATTGCGTAGTGACTAGAGAGTATCTCTTCTAAACTATAAGTACCAAGAGAAGCTATCTCTTTCAAAAAAAGATACTCTCTAAAAGATAAGTTTTCAAGGTAATAGATAATTGTTCTTCGAGACAAGTCAGCATTTTGTTTAGAAATTTGTAAAATAGAAGAGCCTGAAAAAACAACTCTCAAATCAAGTAAATCATATATTTTTTTTATGTGCGTTGACCAGTCACTATACTTGTGTACCTCATCAATAAAAAGTACCTCCCCACCATATGATTCATACTCCTTGGCGAAATCAAGCAAAGAAATAGACTGAAAATAGGGATTATCCAAAGAGATATAGAGGGCTTTATCTGAACCTGAATAATGCTCTTTAATATACTGTAACATCATGGTTGTTTTACCCAAACCCCTCTGTCCTAGTATACCTATAGATTTTAAATGCCAATCTATTTTTTCATACAAATATCTTTTTTTCTCCAAAGATATTCTCTTCAAAAGCCTATTTTGTTCTTCAAATATCAGTTGTAATTCCATAGTTTAACTCCATTTGTAAATAGATATTAACATATATGGAGTTAAATGTAAATTATAATTTACATTTAAACTGTTTCTTCTACTTTATAAACCTGCTGACCAATCTCCTTATATCGTGCATAATAGTGTTCTACAAAAGCAGAGATACGAGTATCAACTGGCAAGTAGATACCATCTGATTTTTGTGCATAATTGGAAAGATACGAATTTGCATCAACTTTATCAATATAGTGTTGTGCTAGAGCCTGATATGCCTCTTGATAACGCTCTTTCATCATATCATATTTACTGTAGTCAATTTTTATCTGTTCATCATAAGTGATAACCCCTGAGCTAAAGAGAATATCTAGGTGAATCAACCCCTCACAATAATAAGGCAACACTTCACCCACTTCTCGCCATGCCATAAGCCCCACTGCACGACCTACTAAGTCATCAACCATATGTTTTTTTAACTCTTCTCGTTCATTGTCAAAAAATGCCATTAGTCCACCAGCTGTTGCTTTAAACTCTTCTATGTTTTTAAACTGACCACTTTGGTTCATCATGGTTTCAGTATCACCATCTATCCACAAGATATGTCCAAACTCATGACCTACCGTTGATGCATCATAAATCTCTTGCCATAAGTTAGGGTTTTGTTCAGCTAACTCTCTTTTTGCTTTTACAAAATCTAGCCCCATGGTCTCAACAGAGAGTTGCATAATAGGCTTTGCTTTTTGACTCTCTAACACAAAGTCTGCATAAGCAAAAATTTTCTTACCAAGTTCTGCTGATACCTGCTCATCGTTTGGTACCACTTGTGCTGAGAAAAGTCCATTGAACTCTGCTGCGTAGTAGAGCATCGGTTGACCTATATAGAGTTGAGTTTCATCAACTTGTGTGGCATTTTTTTCAATCGTTGGCATCACTTCACCCTCAATCTCTTGGGCTAGTTTTGCTGAAAAACTTTTAATATTTTCTCGTGTCATTGAACCACTCTGTAGTTTTGGATTGACGATTCGTAAATCCCACTCTAAAGCGACTGCTTTTCTATAGTGGTCTTCATAATACTCTAAAGGGTGTCCTATCTGCAGTGGTGTGGTGATTTTCATCCATGCTCTATCTACATTTGCCCAATGAGCAATGAGTTTTTTAGGCTCAGTCGCAGCAAATGCTTTTTTAATGAGTACCAAATACTCTATCCACTCCTCTTTTTGGTTATAGACCTCATCTTTATGTAGGCTCAATGCCTCAACACAATCTTCTATGGTAGAGACCAGCTCCCCTACCTCTTTAGGAAAAGCATCACTATACGCAATACTTCGGTACTTTCCTTGCTCATCTTTTTGAAGTACAGAGTAACATCTATCACCCACATTACCATTAGGGTCAAGGTCGAGTAGCCCTTCTGTTTGCAACATCTCTAATACAGCTTTATCATCTCCACTGTACTCTTTTTGAAGCTCTCGGTTAACGCCGTTGATAATATGTGCCGTCCAAGCTGACTGCCACCTACTCATAGACTCACCGATATTATGTACCCCTTCTATAAGTGTCTGATAAAAAGGGGTTAAAAGATTTTCTGACTTTACCCATGCGATAAGATACTCATGTCGAAGCAGATGCATATCTTTAACAAATAGATATGCCTCCTCTTTTTTCTCCATAATCTCATCTTCACTCAATCCCTCTTTTTGAAGTACCTGCTCTAGTGCATCTTCACGAAGATTGACCAGACGAGTTAATGCTGCCATCCTGGTATCACTGTTAATTGGAAGTTCAAGCTTTGTTAAAAAACGTTCGATTAAACGTTCTGCCTCGGCATGTTCACTATCTAATACTCTGTAATAATTATTAAGCTCTTGTTGCCTACTTTGTAACTCATCATATATTCGCTGTAAATCTTGAATAAATTTTTCTCTCATCATAACTTCCTTTCTTGG
The DNA here is from genome assembly GCA_022600655.1 of Campylobacterota bacterium. Lineage (GTDB taxonomy): Bacteria > Campylobacterota > Campylobacteria > Campylobacterales > Sulfurovaceae > UBA1140. The sequence goes on from JAHZJZ010000167.1 coordinate 5,621, forward strand.
GAATAGATGTCAATGATATTAGATTTTTCTTTAGGGTTTAATTACATTTTATAACAAGCCATAAAAAAACAGAAAGTTAAAAACAGTCTATATGAAAAACTGTTTTTAGTAGATAAGTAGGGAAGGAGAAGCAACATTTTTAAACATTAAACTTTCCTTTAATGGACTTTATGCCCTCTTTAACATCTCAATAATCGGTTTAGCCAACTTACCAATAACTACAAGACCTAATAATGCACCACCCGCTTTTAAAATAGTTTCAAGTTCTATATCTGCAAATTTATCTAATACAAACGCTAATGCTCCTAAAGCTAATATCATAGCACCGAGTCCAAGAGCACCTTTTAACAGACCTCCAAACAATCCACCGGAAATGATGGGTGGATACCCTACTCATCCGTATTATAGTGGTGGACAATTCAGATCACCGTATCCACAACCGCATCCAAATCAGATGAGATCACCTCACCCACGG
>JAHZJZ010000168.1 GCA_022600655.1 Campylobacterota bacterium
ATGACCATGTAGAGATAAACAATCAAGCTGTATTAGAGGTCGGAAAAGACAATGCAGACTTTGCATTGGCGTTTTGGGTTAAACTCAAAACGGGGAATGATGGAAACTGGAGACTTGTCACCCATAAAGGAAACGATACAGGTGAAAGAACGTTTGCTATGTGGCTACACCCAGATAGCAATAAAGTACACTACCGAATTAGCACAACGGGTTCATGGAATGATGGAGGAGACAGTACTAATGCCCTTCCTTTAAATACATGGACACATATTGCTTATGTCAAAGAGAAAGATAAACTTAAACTCTATATCAATGGTGTTAAAGACTCGGAGAAAAAACTACAAGGTGATACCATCTCTAACGATGGACCAATCTATATCGGTACACGTCCAAATAGTACAGGTGCAGACATGGACATAGATGAGTATAAAGTCTTCGATACCAAACTCACTAAAGATGAAGTATTGTCTATTTATGACAATGAAAACAGTGGAAAGAGTTGGAATGGAGCAGAAAGAACCAAGATTCTTTGTGGTGGACCTAGAGATTTTGGAGATGCACCTTATAACTATACAGATGTAAGTCATACTATCTCTGATAACTTATACTTAGGAGATACCAAACCTGATAATGAAACAGAACAACAATCTTCAAGCAATGCTGATGGTGATAATATAAAAGATGAGAATGATGAAGATGGTGTAGTTAGCTTAAATCCACTCTACCGATTAAGTAATGTCTATACCATTTCAGTTAAAGTCAACAACAGCACGGGAGAAGATGCTTATGTTACGGCATGGATTGACTTTAATAACAATGGAACATTTGAGTACAATGAAGCGATAAACAGTGACAAAGTTATTGTGCCATCAGCAACCAATGCACAAATAGTAAACATCCAGTGGGATAACAGTTTCTCTCCATCGATGTTTAATCCAACCATAGACAGTGCCATTATGAGGGTAAGAGTCTCTACTTCACAAGTATTAAGAGAAGATGATGCCTACTACAAAAATGGGAGTAACTTCCAAAGTGACTATTTTGTCTCTCCTGATGGTGAGGTAGAAGACTATAAAATTGAGATAAAAGACAAACCAAACGACAACTCATTTGAGTGTAATAACGATGGTCACATCTTTAACTCACCTGTATACACAGACCCTTTTACAGATGGGTACATTATGAAGTTGGAAGATAAGACATTTAATTTCAACACAAGATTTGGAAATCGACACATTAATGCTGCTGGATATAATGTCAATGACAACTTTATCTATGGTATCGGTGAAAAGATTGGTCGTTTTGGTCGTTTTGAGATAGTTAAAATAGATAAAGACTATAACGTTGAAGTTCTTCCAATTAATGGATTAGTACAAGGACAAATGGGCTACTCTCATGGTGATGTCTCATTTGATAACCGATACTATATCTCAACACTTTGGGATAAATTTGGGAACTTTCACTATTTACAAGAGTTAACTGTTATTAACCTCATTACTCAAGAGATTGAAGAGTCTGTTTCACTGGTCTACCCTGCTGGAACCGAACAAATCTACTCAGCTGACTATGCCTTTAACCCTAAAGATGGGATGCTCTATACCGTGAATGCTCTTAACAATCACTTGGTACGTATCCATCCAAAAACTGGTTTGGTAACAGACCTTGGATATGTGGGAACATCAAAATCTCTCTATAGTGTTGTCTCATTCTTTGATATTGATGGACAGTACTTTTTTACTGATGAAGCTGGATCTATACTATACAGTATTGATATCTCAAATCCAAGTAGTGTTGACCCAACGGTTAAAGTGTATGCTTCGGGACTCAATATACCTGGTTCTGGTGATGGAGCAAAATGTGCTTACTCACGTGTAGAACAAAACAGACCCGTTGCAGAGTACCGTCTTGATGCTTGTAGCTGGTCAGGCATACCCAATGAAGTTATAGACAGTAGTGGAAATAACTTTCATGGTGTTGCACATAATGATGCCAACAGTGTCTCTGAAGCTAAAATAGGACGAGCTGGTTCTTTTGATGGTGAAGGTAAAGCGATATATATTGATGATAATCCTCAGTTAAACCCTGAAACGCTTACGGTTTCAGCATGGGTTAACCCTGATAATCTAACCGACTGGGACAGTGTTGTTAGTAAAAGTTCTAATGGTAATTGGGATGATGGATGGGGTATGGCTACGTATAAAGAGCATGATAAAATCAACTTTTATATCAATAACTACAGTAAAAATAAAGCTACTGCAACCCTACCCTCTGGATGGTCACACGTAGTAGGAACTTATGATGGTCAAAACATCAAAATTTATATTAATGGTATTTTAAAAGATACCCAAGCCTACTCTAAAGAGATTGACCACTCTAAATCAAAACTTTCAATCGGAAGAAACAGTGGAGACTCTTACTCTTGGAAAGGAGAGATTGATGAAGTTAAACTCTTTGATAGTGTGTTAGAAGATTACCAAATCTTCAATATCTTTAGCAATGAAACCATGGGTAAAAATTGGGATGGAACCACCAGAGTTCTACCAGACTGTTCTCCATATGTAGTCTCTGCAGAGAACATTGCTCAACTTGAAGGTAGTGATGGAGGTATTACCCCAGCTACAATGACGGTGACACTAAACAAACCAGCACCTGAAGGAGGTCTTGTCTTAGGATATGAGACCATAGATGGTACAGCCTACAATGAAGATTATGTTGAGAGTAGTGATATGAAAGATGGTCTATTAGATGGAAATGCAGGAGCAGGAGACAATGACACTTCTAGCCTAGATGGCTACGATGCGACTAACCCAGACCATATCGATTATAAAATTTACTGGGATAACTGGCTCATCTTTATCTTTAGTTATTGGAAATATGAGAGCTATTATAGTGAGCAATATAGCAGTTACCGTGACTACTATATTAATGAATTAGGCATGACACCTAAAGACTCAGGTACGCAAAAGCAGACCCGAACCGTCACAAAAAGTAGTAAAGGTAGTACAAACTTACAAAAGTCAAAAAGTGGAACTACCCAACAAAAAACAGGTGACTCAAGTAGTACACCAAACCCAAATGATTACTATAAAAAGCAAGGTATTTTAACCATTGTAGAAGGGGAGAAGTCGGGAACCATTGATTTAGATATTGTGGCTGATACCAAAGATGAAGTAGATGAAACATTCTATCTAAACTTAACGCCTATGAATATAAATTTAGACCAAGTGACGTTAAAAAATCCTTCTCCAAGTATTACCATTATTGATGATGACGAAGCGAATAAGGTAGAGACTATTGCAGAGTTTAGATTTGATGATTGTGGTAATGATGAGTGGAGAAAAGATTTCTCACCTACAGCCAATGATGCAACAGGAACAGCAAAAATCATTCAAGATGACTTCAAAACTTATATGTGTAACTCCGTAGAGAACAGCAATTGGGATATTGCGATTCCTGATAATAAGGCTTATGACATAACTGAGGGAACCATCTCTATTTTACTCTATGATAACCATACAGTTTGGGATAAAGCAAGACTCATCTCAAAAGGTTGGAACTGGACAGAGAGACTCTACCTAGAGATAGAAAATGTCGCTGGTGATGAGAAAAAAGGAAGCATTCGTGCTTATCTAAATGGTCAAGAGATAAAAACAGATGAGACCTACTTTACCACAAGAGATGATGGGACTGATAGTGATACACAGTGGACACATGTCACCTTTAGTTTTGGTAGTGAGGGGATGAAACTCTATATTAATGGTGTGTTAAAAGGTACTAACAGTTATACAGGTGGCATTGATGGCAT
>JAHZJZ010000169.1 GCA_022600655.1 Campylobacterota bacterium
GTATGGTGTCGATGACCAAGAGTCGAGCCAATACATTAAAAATATGTACCAAGTTCAAGAGGAGCGATTTAAACGAACGGGTCAAATTACAGCTGTAACAGAAGATAATATCGACCGACGACCATACTTCCTTTTTAATACGGTTTATACCCATGGTGAAGCGTGGAAAACCATTAACCAACATGGTGCTGACTATGATGAGTATAAAACGGTAAGTACCAAAGCTGGGATTGGGATGCGTTATCTTTTTGATACACCCTACTCTAACCGAGTGTTTAACTACCTCAAAAATAACTATGACCCTAAAAAAGGGTACTATGCAGGTATCTATGAGAAGCGACCTGGTCAAAATAAAGCAATGACGCTCAATACCAACTCTATTATACTTGAAGCGATGCTCTCTTCTAAAATGGGACCGCTACAGAAGATAAAAAAAATAGAAAGCCGTGGTACATTTGACCACTATAGAAACAATATCAATAACTTCCGTTGTCTACCAACAGATAAAAAGATGCTCATTTTAGAACCCTATGATAGTAGTATGCGTGATAGCAACAAGTCAATCGATTGTGGCTGTGAAGGAAAAGAGTTAGAAGCAGCTAAAGTTGCATGGAGTTATTTTGAAAATAACTATAACCCTGAGACAGGTTTTGTTAATGGGATGAACAAGTATAAAATCGTAAGACCTGAGCATATTGGACGTACCATTATGGCGACCATATCAGCAGAATCTTTAGATATTATCTATAAAGATGTATTTAACGAAAGAATTTCAAAGCTCTTAAGTACGTTAAAAAAGATGAAGATTTATCATAATGAGCTACCAAATCTCAACTATGATGCTAAAACAGCTAAAATGGTTAACAAGGCAGGTAAAGTAAGTCCAACAGGTAATGGTTGGGACTTATACTCGGTAGCACAGATGATGACAGGGCTTTACTACCTACAACGTGACTATCCACAATATCGTGAAGATGTCTTTAGTGTCGTTGCTAAGTGGAACTTTAAACGGGCTATTAGTGAAAAAAGTATGCAAAACAGATGGTTTGATGGAAAAGACAAAGGTGGATTTAAACCAATCGAAGACCCTGCTAAAGAGTTCTATATCCATAATGCATTGAAGTTCTTTAATATCAAAAGCTACAGTCATCTTTATGATGAGCGAAACCTTGACTATAAAGCTGCTTATGGCTATGAAGTACCAATGGGATATAAAGACCGTATTACCAATGGTGAGAGCTACCTTTGGAGTATGATTGAACAACCATACTACCTGAAGTATAAACACTACTCATCTAATATCTACTTGGCACTGAAAGACAGATATATGAAAACCAACAAGTTTGCAACTTCAACAGAAGAGGCGTTAGACCGTAAACCGTACTGGATTCAAAATACTATCTACAATGATGGTAAACTTTGGGACAACCTAAATCGTGACAGAAAGTCTCAACATAAACGAGGACTGATTAGTACCAAAGCAGCCTTTATCTATGATGCACTCTATGGATACAAAGATGATTACGCTAAAACACTTATAGAGAAAGTTCAACCTCTTCATAAAAAAGGGTTTGGTTGGTATGGTGGTGAGTTTATAAAGTCTAAACAGACCAATAAATCACTCAATATCGTGACCAATGCAGCTGTACTACAAGCCCTTCATTATAAACAAGTAGGAAACTTGTACTATGCAAAAAATGATAAGCTTTACGATAGAATAAAACTACATCACATCTATAAAGAGAATAAGTATTTTATAGAGAGTAAAGCTATTGAACTCCGTTATGATGCACAAAAACTTATGGAGTCATTAGCAGAGGAAGAGCAAGTAGTAAGAATGGAGCGAAAAGGGGAAGACTTTGTCGTACGAGCTGGTGCATTTGATACCAAAGAGGAAGCACTTGACTATCTTGATAGCTTGAAAGTAAATATTCCTAGAGCTCATGTGGAACAAGGTACAGTTGACTCTGAAAACTTTATGTTAGCAACACGATACTTTGACTATAACTACCATAGACCATATGACAATATTTTGATTTCAGAAGAGAGCAATAAGCCATATACCACATTCTTAAAACGCTATAAAGCTGCAAAAAAAGTGGCTAAAGAAAAAAAAAAATAGCCCAACTCTATCGAAAAAAGTTAGAAGAGGCGAAGGCTAAACTTGAAAAGTTTAGCCAAAAACTACAAAAGATTGCTACACTCAAACTCACCCAAGAGAAAAAACAACTTTTTACGCTAAAGAATCTACTACAAAACAATGAAAAAAAACTCTCTTCCTCTCTTACGCTCTTAGAAAAAGAGAAAAAAGAGCAGGAGGCTCTTGCCATTGCTCATCAAAAGAAGAGAAGAGGAGGAGAAGCAACGTTTAAAAGAGATTGCTTTAAAAAAGAGTCAAGAAGAGGAACGCCTAAAAGCTTTAGCCTTAGCCAAAGAGAAAAAAGAGCAAGAGGAGAGAAGAGAGCTAAAGAGAAAAGAACAAGAACGAATCGCAGCCCTAAAACTAGCTGAACAGACTTTAAAAGAGGAAAAGAAGAGTGAAGCGTTAGCCCTTAATCAAATAGAGCTGATAGAGAGTGACCAAATTGGTGATGAGACGGCTCTTTTTTTAGAAGAGATAAAAGAGGAAGAGAAAGTATTAGAGATAGAATGGAAACCCTCTTAAAAATATTTGCGGAAAAAATCTCTAGAGAGATTTCATTTGTAGAATCTCCCTTTTTTTCGTCAATTACACTTTGTCGCATTAATCCTTCAAACTTATTTA
>JAHZJZ010000170.1 GCA_022600655.1 Campylobacterota bacterium
AAGTGTGCTCCAGCTGCTTCAAGTACATAAAAAAGGTTTTTCATCACTTGGTGTGTTTGGTTAATAATATCATTAGCAACAATTTCACCTTTCTCATTCATGGCAATTTGTCCTGAAGTATAAATCATTCCGTTGGCAACTACAGCTTGTGAATAGGGTCCTATAGCTGCTGGTGCTTGTTCTGTTGAAATAAATTTCATGATTATTATGTTCCTTTTGTGTTAAATTTTTTATTTGTCTTCGTAGAAGATATAGCTTGTCGAGTAGTCTGAGAATTCAAAATAGACACGATGTTCATCTGCATCTCGTTTACCGTTAAAGTTTTTATCATTGTAACCATAACCATATCGATAAGGTCTACTGCTCCCATCATCTGTTCCTAATGCCGTAGAGATTTTGTCAATTTTAATAAATTTTTTGACAAGTTTATCTCCTGCATAGACCTCTAAAACTCCATTAGTTCCTGTCCAATTTTGTATAGAACGACTTAACTTATTTTGTGTCTCTTGAGTACAACCACCTAATAGTAGCAAAGAGCCAATTAAAATTATTAGTTTTAATTTCATAATAGTTTCTCCTTTGAAAGTAGTGTACTATTTTAACACAATAAGATTTAAGTTGGCATAGTAAATTTTTGAGTTATAAGCTCTCCACCTGTATTAAAATATAAATAGTAGAGTACGTCTTTTACTACAGGAAAACCTGCTAAGTATCGCAATGCTAAATTGGCTTGAAGTGAAGCAATATGCATTACAATCGGAGCTGTAATTCCACCAGGTGTATGGTTGGTGAAATTAAAAACTTGAAATGAAGCCTCTTCAAAAAAACAGACTTGACCATTAAACTCCTCTACACTTGCATATATCCATGGGGTATTTATACTTTTGGCATAATCATTGATTGATTCCCGAGTTTTAAAGTTATCGGTTGCATCTAAAATAAGGTCATAGGAGAGGTCTAAGCGTTTAAACTCTTCAAAATCCATCTCATAAGCATTTGCTTTTATAAAAGGATTCTTTGATTCTATCATCTCCACAGCTACTGTTGCTTTTGAACGACCCTCATCGGCTAAAGTAAAAGCAACTTGTCTATGGATATTATGTAGACTGACCGTGTCAAAGTCAACCATATCAATTTGACCAATACCTGATGTTCCTAGAGCTAAGGCAAGACTACATCCTAGTCCACCCGAACCAATAACAGCAATTTTTTTATTTTGCAATGAAGTTTGTGTCTCTTCACCCCAAAGTTGAATTTGTCGGTTGAAATAATCTTCTATTTTTATCATATTGGAAGTGTATCTAAAATGTAATAAATTTGAAATATTTTATGTGAGAAAATGTATATTGGGGAAATAAGGGTTTGAAATATTATGGCGCGGTGGACGAGACTCGAACTCGCGACCCCCTGCGTGACAGGCAGGTATTCTAACCAACTGAACTACCACCGCACCTATGTAAAGAGAAAAGAATTATACATTAAATTACTTGAAAGTAACTTAAATATTTTTCATGGTGGTCGCTACAAGACTCGAACTTGTGACATCTACCTTGTAAGGGTAGCGCTCTACCAACTGAGCTAAGCGACCATATATCAAAATGTTAAACTTCAAGGACAAAACTTGGCGACCCCTAAAGGATTTGAACCTTTGTTTTTGCGATGAAAACGCAATATCCTTGGCCACTAGATGAAAGGGTCATCTTGAAACCTTCAACATGGTGGTCGCTACAAGACTCGAACTTGTGACATCTACCTTGTAAGGGTAGCGCTCTACCAACTGAGCTAAGCGACCATATTTTATAATAGTGGTGACCCTTCATGGATTCGAACCATGGGCCCACTCCTTAAAAGGGAGTTGCTCTACCAACTGAGCTAAAAGGTCTTAAAATGAAACTAAGTTTCATGAGCCGTCTGCTAAAGACAACTTTTATTTTAAATGTTATGGCGCGGTGGACGAGACTCGAACTCGCGACCCCCTGCGTGACAGGCAGGTATTCTAACCAACTGAACTACCACCGCACCTAAAAAATGTTTATGGTTAAATTGAGCTGTCTGCTGAAGACAATAATCAATAAAAACCGTGGTGACCCTTCATGGATTCGAACCATGGGCCCACTCCTTAAAAGGGAGTTGCTCTACCAACTGAGCTAAAAGGTCATCTTTTTACCTACCATTTGTGATAAGTGGACGGAATTATAGCCTATGGTAAATTATATGTCAAGGGTTTTTATAGAATTTATAAAATTTTTTTCAAAAGGGCTATGGCAGTTGCTGTGGCTTGTTCTTGTACTGCATTTCTATCACCTGAAAAAAGGTATTGTTTGGTTATATTTTGGTCGCTATTACTGACACCTATGTAGACTGTTCCCACAGGTTTCTCTTGCGTTCCACCAGTTGGTCCAGCTATACCACTAACAGCAATGGCATAGTTAGCTTGTGCAAATGCTAAAACCCCCTTTAACATTTCGTTAACACATGCTTCGCTTACTGCACCATACACCTTTAGTGTTTTTTCTGAAACACCAAGCCATTGTGATTTAATCTCATTAGAGTAGGTAATGCAGGAACCCCCTAAAACTGAAGATGCACCTGATATAGCTGTAAATTCAGCTGCAATTCGTCCTCCCGTACAGCTCTCTGCAAAAGTGATGGTTTGATTTCTCTCTTTTAACTTCTCAATTATCTCTATAGTGTTTTGTTTGGTTACATTATTTTCCATGCAATAATTATATCAAAAACAACTTTTAGCTATAATCACGCCAATTATATAAAATAAGGTTATTTTAATGGATTTTAAAGATACACTCTTACTCCCAAAAACCAAATTCCCAATGCGTGGAAACTTACCAAACAACGAACCAAAGCGATACAAAGCTTGGTACGATGCTAACATGTACGAGCAGATGAAAACCAAAAGAGAAGGTGCTGAACTCTTCACCCTTCATGATGGGCCTCCTTATGCCAATGGTGACATTCATATTGGTCACGCCTTGAATAAAACACTCAAAGATATTATTTTAAAATATAACTATTTTCAGGGCAGAGCCGTACGAATGATTCCAGGTTGGGACTGTCATGGTCTTCCTATTGAGCAAAAAGTTGAAGACAAAATGGGTACGGCTAAAAAAGAGACCCTATCAACTTCAAAGTTTAGAGAGATTTGTCGACTTACAGCACAAAAAGCTGTGGATGGTCAGAAAAAAGGGTTTAAACAGTTAGGTATTATGGCTGATTGGGAGAACCCGTACATCACCATGGATTATAAGTTTGAAGCCAATATCTACAGAACCCTCTGTGAAGTGGCAAAGAAGGGTTTACTAGTTGAGCGACATAAACCCATCTTCTGGTCATGGGCTGCACGAACAGCACTCGCAGATGCAGAGGTAGAGTATGAGGACAAAGAAGATTACACCATGTATGTCAACTTTGAACTCTCTGATATGGCAAAAGAGAAGCTGGATATTCACGAAGATGCTGGTGTGGTTATCTGGACAACCACACCGTGGACGCTTCCATCCAATACAGGGATTGCATTGAACCCTGAAGAGATGTATGTGTTGACAGATGATGGTCATATTGTTGCTGAAGCACGATACGATGCCATGATAGCAGAGGAAGTAGTCTCTGGTCATGCAAGTCGAAAAATCGCTGCCACAGAACTTGATGGTATGTTAGCGATTAATCCACTCAATGGTCGAAGCTCTAAAATTGTTATGGGTGACCATGTTTTGATGGATGGTGGTACAGGGTGTGTCCATACAGCCCCTGGACATGGTGAAGATGACTACAAAGTAGGGCTTAAAAATGGTCTTGAAGTGGTGATGCCTGTTGATGAGCGTGGATGTTACGATGAGTCAGTGGTAGGACTTAACTTATTACCAAATGCCCAAGAGTTTGTAGGTATGCACATCTTTAAAGCCAATGAGAAGATTTTAGAGCTTCTTGGAGACTCATTGCTTAAAGTAGGAAAGTTTACCCACTCCTACCCACACTGTTGGAGAACCAAAAAGCCACTCATCTATAGAGCAACCAACCAATGGTTTATCTCGGTAGATGATAATCCAGCAGGTTCAGAGGATTCACTTCGACAAAATGCTCTTAATGCTTTAGATGATGTCACGTTTTATCCTAAGAGTTCAGAAAATAGACTCAAACCAATGGTAGAGGGTCGACCAGACTGGTGTATCTCTCGTCAGCGTTCTTGGGGTGTGCCAATAGCGTTCTTTAGAGTAAAGGCGACCAAACAAGTTATTTTTGATGAGAAAGTTTTAGATTTTGTGGCGAATATCTTTGAAGCAAAAGGTACCGATGTCTGGTACGACATGGAGATAGCAGAGCTTCTCCATCCTGAATGTGAATACAAAGCCGATGAGTTAGAAAAAGTAGGTCATATTCTTGATGTATGGTTTGATTCGGGTTCTACATGGAATGCAGTGTTAGAGAGTGGAAACTACGATGCTGGTGAGTATCCAAGTTCTTTATATATTGAAGGTTCAGACCAACATAGAGGTTGGTTCCAGACTTCACTCTTGTTAAGTTCGGCTATTCACCAAAAGTCTCCATACAAAACGCTTATTACCCATGGCTTCACCGTTGATGCCAAGGGTGAAAAGATGTCAAAGTCTAAAGGGAATGTTATCGCTCCTGATAAGGTGATTAAGCAGTATGGTTCAGAGATTTTGAGATTGTGGGTTGCTCTAAGTGACTACCAACATGACCTAAAAATTTCAGATGGAATCTTACAGCAGACAGCAGAACAGTACAGAAAACTAAGAAACACCTTTAGATTTTTAATGGCAAATGTGGATGGTTTAGAAGAAATTGTAGAGCCAAGTGCCTATGGCGAACTTGACCGATGGATTTTAACCCGTGCCAAAGAGGTGTTTGATTCGGTTAATGCTTCATTTGCTGAGTATGATTTTTTAAGAGGCTTTGCCACACTCAACAACTTTGTAACCAATGAGTTAAGTGGAATCTACATGGACATTACCAAAGATAGACTCTACTGTGATGGTCAAAACTCTGCAACAAGGGAGTCAACACAGTCAGCCATGGTACTGATGGCAAAAGCGATGATGGCATTGGTCGCTCCTGTGCTTACTTACACTATAGATGAGGTTTTAGACTATGCACCTGCCATTGTAAAAGGTGATATGGAATCGGTATTTGACCTAGTATATGAAGAGCTTCCTGATGTGGGTGGAGCGTTTGATGATAAACTATTGGTGGAGGCAAGAGGTAAATTTTCAGAGTCTATTGATAAGCTGAAAAAAGAGAAACTGATTAAATCAACCCTAGAGCTTGAGATTGCTGGAGATGCAAGTAGATTCCCAATTGAAGAGGCTAAAAACTTAGAAGATTGGTTTATGGTTTCAGCTGTTAAAGCATCATGTGCTGGTGAGAAGGTTGGTGCATTTGAAATTGATGGAGCAACCTTTACCGTTCATAAAGCAGAGTCTGCTAAATGTCCAAGATGTTGGAGATTTACCTCTGTTGATGAAGAGAATGCCTGTGAAAGATGTGCCGAAGTTGTAGGTAATGGAGAGGTGGCATAATGTTTGATGTGAGTCAACCGATAGGCAACGAGGTTATCGTTGGCTCTATTGTATTTATTTTTGTATTGGTTGGTATAGGGTTGCTCACTGTTGAGTATTATAAAAAAAAGAGGTAGATTTATTGTGAAATAGCAGACATTATAAATGTCTGCTATTTAGTGATATAATGTTCCTTGAATAAATGGTTA
>JAHZJZ010000171.1 GCA_022600655.1 Campylobacterota bacterium
GGAGAGAGTGCAAAATTGCAAGATTTACAAAAGAGCTTTGAACACGCCTTAGAAGAGAATGGTTTTGCTTCTAAAGAGGCATTTGAACAAGCCATTTTAAGCCAAGAGGTTCGAGAGAGTTTGTCCAAACGTTGTAAGGCAATCGATGTAAAATTAAGCGAGATTCAAACTCTAAAGAACGATACAGCATTAAAACTTAAAGAGCATAAAGAGTTAAACCTTACTAAAAGAGGGTTTGATGAGGTAGAAGAGGAGCTTAAAGAGCTTCAACCCACTATTGACGAACTACAAAAGCAGATAGGAAGCATCGAAAAAGAGCTAGAGATAAACACGACAAATGCTAAAAAACATGAAGATAAAATTAAAGAGCTAGAGAAAAAAGAAGAAGTGTTTAAAGTATGGGTCAAGCTCAACGAGATGATAGGCTCATCATCTGGAGATAAGTTTGCTAAATATGCCCAAGGTATCACTCTAGATCAACTCATTTATCTTGCCAATCAACATTTAAAGATTTTAAGTTCTCGTTATGAACTCCAAAGAAGTTTGGACTCTAGTAAATTGTTAGAGATAGAGGTGGTAGATGGCTTTCAAGGTGATGTAGTACGACCTGTTAGTACCTTGTCAGGTGGAGAGAGTTTTATCGTAAGTCTTGCTCTAGCCCTTGGACTTTCAGCTCTTGCAAGTCAAAAGATATCAATTGATTCACTCTTTTTAGATGAGGGGTTTGGAACGCTAGATAGTGACAGTTTAGAGATGGCGTTGAATGCCCTAAATGCATTACAGAGTTCAGGGAAAATGGTAGGGGTTATTTCTCATGTAGAGGCTTTAAAAGAGAGGATTGGGTTGCAGATTTGGGTGCTTCCTAATGGGGATGGAACGAGTGTTTTAAAAATTAATGACTAATGTTCCTCAGTTTTTTAATAAAATAGTTACTTAAACTCCATAACTACTCTTAAAAATATATCACAACATATTCTGTTTCTTGATACAATACACAAATACATCACAATTAAAAGAGGAGAAGCTATTATGAAAAAAGGATTAATAATCGTAGGGATGTTGGTAAATGTACTTTTTGCAAATACCACTCACATTGATGAAGGTATCTACAGTGCCAAAGCGTGTGATGTCTCCATGCGTATCTCAAATTATGGAAAAAACAAACATAGTTATGAGCTTCTAGGACTCACAAAGAGTTATCAAGGGGATTTACTTTATGAAAGTGAAAGGGTCTTGTTCGATAAACTATATGTTCAGTTCAATCCTCATTTAAAAGCTAATCCCACCCCAACACCCTCAGAGCAAAAAGAGGCAGGTGATGAGGCAGGGGAGATGATTTATGATGTTGATGCGAAAATTAAGAGTAAAAATCACTTTGTCTTTCACAACTATGGTGAGGTGTTAGACCCTTATATCTTGTTTGAGAAGTGTGATAAATCACTGGAGTATCATAAAATTGAAGATTTGAAAGCAGTTGAACAAGATATTAAAAACAAGAAAAAACTTAGACAGATATAGCCTTTCGTTTTTCTTTACACTGCAAGAGTTTTTCCCTATAGATGAAAAAAGTTTACGAGTTTATAATGATATAGCCTACTATCTCTATCAAGCCAAAAAATATAAAGCTTCTGAGGCTCTGTTAAGTGATATACTGCAGCTCTACCCCGATAGAGTGGTAGCTCATCTCAATATGGGTGATGCTCTTTTGGCGATGAATAAAACGCAAGAGGCAAAACCATACCATTTAAGCTATATGGCACAGATGGTGAAATCGGGTAAAGAGAAAAAGATACCTAAAGAGCTGTTGATGAGGTATGGTGATGAGTTGGATATTATTAGAACTTTAGAGAAGAGTATCAAGGAGAATTATCAAATTTTAGATATCGCCCAAGGAGAGATAAACAAAGACAGCCATAAAGACAGTGTTGTTGTCCTAAGTTATGTCGATAGAGTAAAAATAGAACATCAAGAGTTTGGCAAACCTAGTAATACCAATAATAGAGTGTTATTGGTTCTTTGGGGTACAAAAGAGGGTTTTAAAGTTCATACTCAAAACAACCAAGCTATCTATCCTGATGATGTTCCCAATTGTGATGACAGTTTTAACGGTATCGAGATAAAAGACAAAAGCCTCTATATCGCCTATCGTTACTGGTGCAGTGCAGGAGGATGGAGCCAAGGAGAAGAGACATATCAGTTTATCTATCGAGACAATAAAATGGTACTGGCAGGTTTAGAGAGCTGGAACAATAGTCGAGCTTCAGGAGAAGGAAAAGAGGTGAGTGCAAACTTTTTAACCAAAAAACTCTCTATTCAGAAAACCGTTGAGTTTGACCAACCTCAAGGTAAAGTTGTTTGGAAAACGATTAATAGTAAAGGTTTGATTGGCTTAGATGAGTTTTCGGTTGATAAGGTGCAGAGTCTATTGAATCTCCACGGGAATAATTCCCCGTCCCCTGTGGGGCGAAACAATATGATAGAATAGGATATGGAGAAACATATATATAAGAGTCATAATAAAACACTGTTGTTATACCATTTGGTGTTTCCAGCAAAATATCGAA
>JAHZJZ010000172.1 GCA_022600655.1 Campylobacterota bacterium
AGAGTTAATTTATGTTTTTTAATCTATATATTAAAGGAGTGAAAAAATGGGAGAGATAGTTGAACCAAAAGCATTAGAGACTGAAGCCCTCAATCAGAAACTTAATGACCCTAATGATTTGTTTAAGACCTATATGGTCACGAGTACCAAACTGCGACAAAAGATGATTACTATCTATCATGAACGACTAGAAGAGCAGCGAAAAGTGCTCCAAAAAAAGATGAATTTAGATAGAGATGCGTTGCAAAAACAGCTCTATATTGAGTATATTGATAGAGTTTCAACTATTGAAAAAGAGGCTGTTGATAAGCTTAATAGATTTTCGCTAGAGCGAGAAGCCGAGTTAGCCAATGACAAAGAGGAGCTTTACACCTATTTTGATAAAGCACGTAAAGAGCTTGAGAAGTGGAAAGAGAACCCTGAACGTTATCAAAATGAGATGGAGTATCTCAATAAAAAAGAGTCCATGAAAATAGAGGCGATTGAAGCCAATGCTTTAAATCTCTTTGAGAAAAGCCAAAAGATGTTTGAAGATATTATCAGTGTCTTTTATGAGCACGATACAGAGATAAAAGCAAAGTTAGGGTAGTACTCCCTAACTAAACAAACTTTTTTGGACGGTCAAGCATGAACATCGCTTTAAGTGTATGGTGTACCGTATGTTTAAGCTCCCAAAAGGAGACATAAGAGAAGGTTATAAAAAGGATAAACAGCTCCATCATATAGATATTAAACCGACCTGCTAACGTGATATCAATAACTTTGCTCATTAGAAAACCAGCAACAAAAATCAGCAGTGATGTACGAATCACATCAAAAATAATATCACTTGCTCCTGCATGAGGGTCGGTATACTCTATCGCATTAGAAGCTGTTGTTGTCGCCCAACTAAAATAGATAAAAGCTCCCAAAACAATACCAAATGCCCCTAAAAGATACCCTTTTAAATCTTCCCCCAAAACTAAATGAGCTACTATAATCAATATCAAAGCAATCCCTAAACCATAAATCAGTCTCATCCCAACCCTTTCAGTATTTATAACGCTAATTGTAACATTAACTAACTGTTTTTAAACAGAAAAGGTTAAAAGAATACTTTTCATAAGAAGAAGACCTCTTTAACATCAAAACTCTCATCGATACACTCTACTGTAATACTCTCTTCAATACCATAAGTCTTGTCATAAATATATTTCCCATTTTGAAGTACAAACTTTTCAATAATTTTAAATCCAACATTGACTAAAAAATACTCTTGAACACCATTTTGTTCATAGAGGTCTTTTTTAACGGTTTTGTCTTTATAGGCTGTAGAGGGGGAGAGTACTTCAAAAATGGCACATGGTAATTCATTTTCACAAAAAAGCATGACATCAGGTTGAACGACAGAAGTTTCACTCTGAATCATTAATTTTAAATCAAATGGAGCGATACGAGGGGTGCATTTTGGGTTACTATTTGTAAAGTTTTTTAGAATGTATCCCAGATTCAGAACAGCATCTTGATGTTCAGCACTGGCTCCTGCCATCATATATATTTTTCCAAATATAAGCTCTACACGCTCTTTTGTGGATTGGTCGATATCTAAATAGTCTTGGTAGGTGTAGTTTTCTAATTTCAGTGCTTCATCCATAAATATAACTTCCTTTTTTACCTATATTATATCTCAAATCTCTTTATGATTTTAACCCTAACCACACTTTGGATATAATTCCAAAAATTATTTTAAGGGTAGTAGATGAGAGCATTACTTAGTGTAAGTGATAAAAATGGCATTGTTGAGTTCGCACAGGGACTAGAAAAACAAGGTTGGGAGATTATCTCGACAGGTGGGACTTATAAGAAGTTGAGTGAAGCTGGTGTCAAAGTGATTGAGATTGATGAGGTAACTAAGTTTCCTGAGTGTTTTGAAGGGCGTGTTAAGACTTTGAACCCTTATGTTCATGGTGGGATTTTACATAAACGTGGTGATGAGGGACATGTAGCTCAAGCAAAAGAGTTAGGTGTTGAGGGGATTGATTTAGTATGTGTAAATCTTTACCCTTTTAAAGCGACGATTGAGCGAACTGAAGATTTTGGTGAGATTATTGAAAATATTGACATCGGTGGACCAACCATGGTACGTTCGGCTGCTAAGAACTTTAATGATGTGTTGATTGTTACAGATGCTGGTGATTACGGTTCTGTTATTGAAGCTTTAGAGAATAAAACAGACAGTTTAGAGTTTAGACGAAACCTTATGATAAAAGCGTTCGAGCATACAGCTGGTTATGATGGGATGATTGCCAACTACATGAACAAGCGATTTAACCAAGGTTTTGGTGAACATCAGTTCATTACAGGTAAAAAGGTGTTTGACACAAGATATGGAGAGAATCCACATCAGCAAGGGGCATTGTATGAGTTTGATAACCACTTTACTAACAACTTCAAACAAGTTAAAGGGGAAGCGAGTTTCAATAACCTTAACGATGTAAATGGTGCATTGAAAATTGCTTCTAGTTTTGGTGATGAACCTGCAGTTTGTATTGTAAAACATGGAAACCCTTGTGGATTTGCGATTAAAGGTGACTTACTGGAGTCGTATACCGAAGCTCTTAAATGTGACCCAATCTCTGCTTTTGGTGGGGTGGTTGCTGTGAATGGTGTAGTCACAAAAGCGTTGGCTGAGAAGATGAATGAGATTTTCTTAGAAGTAGTTATGGCAGGTGATTTTGAACCAGAAGCATTAGAGGTATTTGAGAAGAAAAAAAGACTTAAACTTTTTGCTCAAGGAACTTCTAAAATAGTCATGGCAGATGATAGTCATGACTTTAAACATGTTGATGGTGGATTTGTCTACCAAAATGCAGACTGTATCTGTGACAATGAGGTGAAAAATGCTCAACAAAAATCTGAACTAACCGCAACAGAGCAGGAGATGAAAGACCTTGAAATCGCTTGGAAAGTAGCAGGGCTTACGAAGTCTAATTGTGTGGTCTATGTAAAAGACTCAGCAATGGTCGCTGTAGGTATGGGAATGACTAGCCGTGTGGATGCTGCACAGTGTGCATTGAAAAAGGCTAAAGAGATGGATTTAGATGTAAGTGGAGCTGCGATGGCATCTGAAGCGTTCTTCCCATTTAGAGACTCTATAGATGCAGCTGCTGCAGCTGGGGTTAAGGCGATTATTGAGCCTGGTGGAAGTATTAGAGATGATGAGGTGATAGAGGCTGCTAATGAACATGGTATATCGCTCTATTTTACAACCGTAAGACACTTTTTACATTAATATTATTTTGAGTATTAAAGTAGTTTTTTATCTTAAATTTATTATTATAAACGAATTGTTCACGATTTGCTGTTAGAATGATTACTATAATTAAACAAGGATATTAAAAAATGAAAAAAATAATTTTAGGACTACTGCTTTTGGGTTCAACTCTTTTGGCTGAGGTTACGCATACCCCTGCAACACCTCAGTTAATTAAAGAGACAACAATGAAAATTATTGATATTAGAACCAAAGGTGAGTGGGTAGAGACAGGTATTGTTAAAGACTCTTACTTGTTAACTTTTTTTGATGAGCGAGGAAACTATGATATTGAAGATTTTCTTGCCAAGCTCAATATGATTGTTGACAAAAATGAGGAGTTTGCTCTTATCTGCCGTACAGGTAGTAGAACAGGGATGCTCTCAAACTTTTTAGGACATAAGCTTAACTATAAGGTGATAAATTTAAAAGGTGGATTGATGAAGCTTTTTAGAGAAGGGTTTGAACCTGAGTACTACGCACCACCTAAAAAATAATCTTTAAAGAGTAAATGCTTTTTGCATATGCTCTTTTATCTCATTAAATGAAAACTGTTGATTGCTAAAGTGTTCAAAAGCAATTACTCCTTGATAGAGTAGCATATCACTTCCATCTTTACATGGTTTTTTATGTGTTTTGGCAAACTTTAGAAAGGGTGTCTCTTTACCATAAATTACATCTACACAAGCCGTTGCTTTGGGTATAACTATATCTAGTATCTCTATTGGACAAGGTAGACTCTCATCTTCTAGTCCTGCTGAAGTCATATTGACTATCAAATCATAATTTTCTGTTGCTTTAAAATTTTCAAAAGTATACGTTTTAAAACCCTCTTTTTCATACCGTTCTAAACGCCCAGCACTTCGGTTAAGTATGGTAACCTCATATCCAGCATCACGCAGTATAACTGAGGTAGACTGTGCTGTTCCTCCTGCTCCTAAAAAGAGTACCTCTTTAGCCTCTTTAAATTCTGCTATCGCTTTTAAAAAACCAGGAGCATCAGTGTTATAACCGTAGAGTTTTCCCTCTTTTTTGATAATGGTATTAACAGCTCCTACTTTTTGTGCAAACTCATCAAGTTCATCACAGGCTTTGAAAGCTTCCTCTTTATGGGGAACTGTTATATTCGCCCCTATAATATCAAGGTCAAAAAATTTGCTTCGTAGTTGTGTTCCATCTTCTAGTCTGTATCGGGTGTAACATCCATCATACTCTAAACCTTTAAACGAAAGGTTATGCATAAGTGGTGATTTTGAGTGAGAGACTGGGTTTCCGAAGATGGTGAAGAGTTGCATGGAGGCGTACCTACTTTTTGGGTATTATAACATACCCAAGCGTAGGGTCGATTTATCGACCAATAAAATAATATTCTAATATTGAAACTACAGCTTCTCCATATCTTTAATGGTTGCTAGTAAAGCACCTAGTTTATTTTTAACTTCAAGGTATTCTAGTTCAGGCTTTGAGTCAGCCACCACACCTGCACCTGCCTGAAGCGTAATGGAGTCAGGCTTAATAAGTGAAGTTCGTATGGCAATAGCAGAGTCCATCTCTCCATTAAAAGCAAAGTATCCAATGGAACCTGAGTAGAATCCACGTTTGAGACCTTCATACTTAGCTATAAGTTCCATGGCTCTAATTTTTGGAGCTCCTGTCATGGTTCCTGCTGTAAAGGTGGCACGGAAGAGGTCAAACATATCTTTATCTTTGGCAATAGTAGCCTCCACATCAGAAACCATATGCATAACATGAGAGTAACGCTCAACACGCATCATATCAGTTACCTCTACGGTTCCAGTTTGTGCAACTCTTCCAACATCATTACGCCCAAGGTCAATAAGCATGAGATGCTCAGCACACTCTTTTGGGTCATTTAACATCTCAAGTTCTAGCTCTTTATCTCGGGCATGACTCTTACCTCTTTTTCTTGTCCCTGCAATAGGTCTAAGTAAAATCTCTTCATTCTCAAGTCGAACCATAACTTCTGGCGAAGAACCACAGATTGAAAAATCTTCATAGTCAAGTAAGAAGAGATAAGGAGAAGGGTTTTTAGAACGTAATAGACGATAAAAACTTAAAGGATCAATTTGACCTTTTTGAGTATAACGATTTGCTAATAGTATTTGAAAAATATCACCACTTCGTATCATCTCTTTAGACTCATCGACCAAGGCTTTAAATCGTTCCTCTTCAATTGAAAAGCTACCTTCACCATCTAACGTAGCAGGTTTCAGAGCTTGAACCATGGAGCCATTTTTGAGTATAGACTCTATGGCTTTAATCTGTTCACCATATCGTTCATCATTTTGAATCATGGTTAGTTGAGCATTTTTATGAGAAAAAGCTAAAATGATAGAGGGGCGTACTAAATCTAAATCAGGTGTTTGGAGAGAGTCATAGAGTGAATCCATACTTTTTTTAAGTGTAGGTTCAAATACCCTAACCATATCGTACCCAATAAATCCGATGAATCCATCGGTAAAAGCAAAACCTACCTCTGAGGCACGTTGTTTATATTTTTCTTGATCAAGGTTTTGATAATAGGTTTGTAAAAAGTTGAAGGGGTCTGTGTCTAACTTTTGGGTTTCACCCTGTAGATTGATGTAAGAGGTTTGGTTATTTTTATAACTTATACGCTCTTGTGCACCGATGGTAATAAAAGAAAAATTACCATCGCTGTTATTGACCACACTTTCAAAAAGCATAGTAATATCATCGTTAAAAAGCTTTTTTAACTCCCCGTATAGTGCAACAGGGGTAAGTTGGTCAAAGAGTATCTGTTTAATCATATACTATTTTATCTTTGTAATATATGCATCTTTGGCAACACTAGCTTTAGCTTTAGCTAGATGATTTTGTGCATCTTTTTGGCTATAGAATGGTCCAATTAAAACTCTTGTTAAACCCTCTTTGTTTTTAATGGTTCTATAGTTAAGTTTAATAGCTTTAATTTTTTTAACAGCTGTAGTTGCATCTTCAAAAGCACCCACTTTGATATAGTATCCACGACTTGCACTGGCTACTTTTGGAGTACTATCTTTACTTTTAGACTCTTTTTTTGCATCATCAGAAACAACATATTTTGGTCTATTGTAGGTTGAAGATTTTGGTGCACTACTTGTACTTTTTGTTCCACTGCTTTTTGGTGCAGTACTTGTTGTAGTACGGTCTCTTAGTGGCTCTTTAGTTCTTGATGTACTGTTACGCTCAGTAAGCACTGGAGTGGTTACTGTTGAAGCAGCACTTTTAACACCATCTGTTACTTTATCTCCTGCGGCAACTGTTGCTGTTGCTGCTGTGGTTGCAAGGGCAGCTGTTGTTGCTGCAGCTGTTCCAAGTAGAGATGAGTCAGAGCCATTTTTTTCTGTATCGGAGACTTGCTCAACAGTTCCATCTGCTTTGATGTGTTGTCCATCAATATTATCTTCATCACTTCCTAAAATAAGTTTGGTAATTACAATCGATATTACTAAAATAATAAATAGTAAAGCTAAGAGGGTTAAAATGTTTTTAAGTTGCGTTTTTTTAGAGTTATCGTTATCTTCGATAACAATGTCATTTAAGTTTTTATTTTCCATGAAAGGGTCTCCACTTTTTTTGAACAAAGTATAACACAAAAATGGTTATTTGATACCGTAAAATCACATTTTTTTCGTAGGAAGTGTTATTTTGTTGTAATTTTCAGGTAAATTTTTGTTGGGAAAGATTTTACACCTTTTAGATGACTTAAGCTCTAGTAGATGTTTAATTTTTTCAACTTGTATATAGGCATTATCTAAAGTCAAGTTTTCTCTAGGAATGAAGATTTGAATATGGTTTTCTTGACTACTCTCATAGGTATAAAAGATATCAATATCAAGTGATTTTAGAAGATGTTTAATGAGATGGTAATAGCGTTCACTCTCTTCTTTTTCATACTCTAAAACCAGATAGTTAACAAGGTTGTTCGTAATAAGAGGGAGTGCTAAAACTAACTCTTTGTGTAGATGTTGATTGATAAGTATATCCGATGGAGGAGCATCTATCTTCTCAAACTTACTATAAAGTGTTCGATTGTTAAACGAAATTTTTTCAACAATCGAATCTCTTTGAATATAGCAACACTCTACATCAAATTCTAAATCAAATATTGCTATTTTCAAGGCTAGTAGATAGCCTTATCATAAATAACAAAGTTAGAAGCCAACTCTTTCATCTCAGCTTTAATGGTAGCATGTAGCTCGGCATCTTCAACATTGTCTAAAACATCAGCAATTTTATTGGCAATAATTTCAAATTCTGCCTCTTTCATTCCACGGCTTGTTAACGCTGCAGCACCTACTCTAATACCTGAAGTTACAAAGGGACTTCGTGTCTCCCCTGGAACGGTATTTTTATTTACAGTGATACCAGCAGCACCTAAAGCAGCATCAGCATCTTTACCAGAGAACCCTTTGTCTAAGAATGATACTAAGACTAAGTGGTTGTCTGTACCATTACTCACTAGGTCAAATCCTCTCTTAATTAAAACATCAGCCAATACTTTAGTATTTGCTTTTACCTGTTTAGCATACGCTTTCCACTCATCACTTAGGTTATATTTAAATCCTACAGCTTTAGCAGCAATGACATGTACCAGTGGTCCACCTTGAAGCCCTGGGAAGATAGCAGAGTTGATTTTTTTAGCAATCGCCTCATCATTACACATAATCATACCACCTCTTGGTCCAGCAAGGGTTTTATGTGTCGTCGTCGTAACCACATCAGCATAAGGAAATGGGCTTGGATGCTCATCAGCACATACTAAACCAGCAATATGTGCGATATCTGCTAAAAGTAATGCTCCCACTTCATCGGCAATCTCTTTAAACTTTTTAAAGTCAATTTCTCTAGCATAGGCAGAAGCACCACAAACAATGATTTTAGGCTGAACAATTTTAGCAATCTCTAACACTCTGTCATAGTTGATGTATCCATCCATCTCAACACCATAGGTAAAGCTTTGGTAGTTTTTACCTGAGAAACTTGGCTTAGAACCGTGAGTTAAGTGACCACCATGACTTAAATCCATCCCTAAGATTTTATCACCAGCTTTAAGCAGGGCAGCATAAACAGCACCATTGGCTTGGCTTCCTGAGTGAGGTTGTACATTGGCATAGTTACAGTTAAAGAGTTGACACGCTCTGTCAATTGCTAACTGCTCTACTGTATCGGCATGTTCACATCCACCGTAGTATCGTTTATATGGGTAACCCTCTGCATATTTATTGGTAAAAACTGAACCCATCGCTTCCATAACAGCTGGAATGGTAAAGTTCTCAGAGGCAATCATCTCTAAGTGGTCGGTTTGTCTCTCTAGCTCGTTGTTAATCGCTTCAAAAATCTCTGGGTCAAATGTTTCCATTGAATAACTCATTTTTATCCTTTGTGAATATATTTGTTGTTTATATCAAATTTAATTTAAGAACACCTTGGTGTATTTAGATTAAATTTGAGGTTTTCGTGGGCTAGAAAGCACCACGCTACAACCTATAAATAGATTGGCTAATGTAGCGTGGTGCATTCCTGCCCACGAATTAAACTAGGTTCTCTCCGAAATTCGTCTTTTACAAGCACCGACATCCATACAGAACATCCCTTTACCTTTTTTAGCAGGTTTAAGCTCTTCTGCTACTTCGTTTCCACACTTTTTACATTTCTCTTCAGCTGAAACCTCTACTGGTTTTGGTGTTTCTGGTCGCATTGCAGGGAATAAAAGCACATCACGAATGGTGTGCTGATTGGTCAACATCATTACCAATCTATCAATTCCAATCCCTTCACCAGCAGTAGGGGTCATACCGTAGCTAAGGGCTTTTACAAAGTCGGTATCCATGTGCATCGCTTCATCATCATCACCAGTTGCCTCTTTGGCATCGACTTGACCCATAAATCGTTCATACTGGTCAATCGGGTCATTCAGCTCCGAGAACCCATTGGCTATCTCTTTACCTGCCATAAAGAGTTCAAAACGCTCTGTTACTTCAGGATTGCTATCGCTTCTTCTAGCCAATGGTGAGATATCCACAGGGTAGTCCGTAATAAAGGTTGGATTAATCAGTTTGGCCTCAACAAACTCATCAAAGAGTTCAGCTTGAACATACCCTAAAGTAAAGTTTGCATCCACTTTGACATTTCGCTCTTTGAGGTAGGCAATCGCTAACTCTCTGTTGGTTGCTACCTCTCGTGGAACACCACCAATCTCAACAATGGCATCGACCCATGAGACTTTTGCAAATGGGGTTGCAAAGTTAATCTCCATATCACCATAAGGGAGTGTTCGCTCTAGCTTTAGGTTATCAAAGAGGTAATCAAACAGCTCTTCGGTTACCTCCATCAGTTCAATGTAGGTTTTGTATGCCCAGTAGAACTCAATCGAGGTAAACTCAGGGTTGTGTGTGGCATCGATTCCTTCATTTCTAAAGTTTCGGTTAATCTCAAAGACAGCATCCATACCACCGACAATAAGTTTTTTGAGGTACAACTCAGGGGCAATTCTTAGAAATCTATCCACACCCAGTGCATTGTGGTGGGTAACAAATGGTTTGGCATTGGCTCCACCAGGAATAGGGTGCATCATAGGGGTTTCAACCTCTAAGAACCCTTTCTCTTCAAAAAATCGACGAATCGAAGAGACAATTTTAGAACGCAATACAAATCGCTCTTTCACCTCTGCATCCATAATCATATCGAGGTATCGCTGTCGATATTTAATCTCTTGGTCTTGAATTCCGTGGAACTTCTCTGGTAGTGGTGAGATGGCTTTGGTGACTAGGTTGACCTCTAAACAGTGTAGGGTTAACTCACCTGTACCTGTTACAAATGGGTATCCTACTAGCTCAACAATATCGCCTACTTCAAAAAGTCTTTTGAGCACATCGTTGTAGTAACCCTCAGGTAAATCATCTCGGTTAAAGTAGACTTGAACCAATCCATCGTTGTCTTCTATCTTGGCAAACGCTGCTTTTCCCATAATTCTGATAAACTTTAGACGACCTGTTAATCGGTAACTTTTGGTCTCATCTTTTTTCATCTCATCGGTTTCGATGTCTTGAACATAGGCACACTCTTCTAGGAATTGACCTGATGGTGTCCCTTTTTTGAACTGGTTTGGGTAGGGGTTAATCCCTTTTTCTCTTAATGTTTCTGTTTTTTTAATTCGCTCTTGAATATATTGACTATCAAATATCAAGGTTTCTCCTACAATAGATTAATTATTTTTTTAATTTATGCTTGTTTTGCTTGACAAGCTTCACAGATACCTGTGATTTTCATAATGTGGTTGGTCATTTTGAAATTGTATTTTTTAGCAATTTCCTCTTGCTGTTTTTCAATGGTTTCATCGAAAAACTCTTCGATTCCACCGCACTCCTGACAGACCAAATGATCGTGATGATCTTTTAGTCCAAATTCATATTTTTTCCCTTGAGTTCCAAATGAGATAGAACTTACCATCTGTGCATCTTCTAGTAGAGTAAGGGTACGGTAAACCGTTGCAATTCCAAGTTTTACTGTTGGGTAGCTCTCTTTAATAAGATTGTAGATATCTTCGGGTGTAAAGTGACCATGATTATTGTAGATAATTTCTAAAATAAGTTCACGTTGTTTGGTGTATTTTAAACCATTAGATTTTAGTAAACTTTTAAAATTTTCGAGTACCTCGCTATAGGTAACTATATTATTTGGCATATCTTCTCTATTCAGCTGTTTGGTTGGTATCGTTATTATCCATTTTAAATGTCTGTAGGTCTATTGCATCACTCTTTTCTGTTTTCGTCTTCTCAATTTGTTCTTCAATATTAAGAAGTTGAGTTCCTATATCGCTAAGTGTTGGAAATAGTTGGCTTCCTACATAGTACTGTTCCAGTTTCTCTGTTAAAAACTCCGATTTTTGAATTCCTACAATAATAAGCGCAAATATAGCTACATAACGAACAGCTGTCATTATGTAACCTAAAACACGACTAAAGAAACCTGCTTCAGAAGAGGATACTTTATCAAGAATTGAAGAGATAAAACTAAAGAGTATCCAAACAATTAAAAGAGCAGCTACAAACCCTGTTAATTTTAAAGCAGGTTCGTTAGTGATAGGATAGATAGTACTATTGATAAACTCACCAACGGTTGTGTTCATTCTTGAAGCAACAGCCACACCACCAATAAGCCCTATAAAGTTAAAAAGCTCTTTGGTAAAACCATTGACAAGACCTTTTAGACTTAGAAATAAGATAAGACCAATTATTATCAAATCAAATGTAGTAAATTCCATCGTTGTAGTGCCTTAATAATTTTTAGAAAGATTATATCCTAAGTTATATAAAATTAGTGAAAAAATATTAATTAATTTTTGTTTTTAACTCCTCTGGTTTATTGGCATATTGTAAAGCAATATCTCTGTTTACAGTACCATTTTTTACCAATCGTTGGAGTATTTGTGATTGTGTCTGCATACCTGTATTTCCTTGTCCTAACTGCATTTGAGAGTAGAGTTGATGGACTTTATCTTCTCGTATGAGGTTGGCAATGGCATGGTTGGTTACCATAATCTCTGGAGCTGCTATACGACCACCACCATTTTTAGGAAGTAGTACTTGTGAAATAACAGCGACCAGTGAGGTAGAAATCATAGCTCGTATCTGCCCCTGTTCATCACCAGAAAATACATCAATAATACGGTTGATGGTTCCTGGTGCAGAGTTGGTGTGTAGGGTTCCAAATACTAAGTGACCAGTCTCTGCTGCTGTAAGTGCTGCTTCTATGGTCTCTTTGTCTCTCATCTCTCCGATGAGTATAATGTCTGGGTCTTGACGCATGGCATACTTGAGTGCTTTGGCAAAACTTTTAGTATCTGTTCCTGTTTCACGGTGAGAGAAGACACACTTTTTATTTTCATGAATAAACTCAACTGGGTCTTCAACGGTGATGATGTGTTTGTTCTCTGTCATATTTATCTCATTAATCATCGCCGCGAGTGTGGTTGATTTACCAGACCCTGTTGGACCTGTAACCAACACAAGTCCCTTTTCTCTTTTGACCAATGATTTGTAAATTTGAGGGGCATCCAAATCATCAAGAGCAGGAATTTCAGTAGGAATGATTCTAAATGCAGCAGCAATATCACCTAAGGTTCGGTAGTAGTTTGCTCTAAATCTACCAATACCTGGTAAAAAGAGAGCGAAGTCAAGCTCAAGCTCCTCTTCAAAGAGTTTTTTCTGTTTTTCAGTAAGAAGTGCATAGGTCATCTCTTCTATATCTTCACCTGTTAATTTAGGAAGATTAACAGCTTTGAGTGTACCATCGATACGAATTTGTGGTTCAGAACGGCTGACTAAGTGTAAATCAGAAGCTCCATGCGAGACAACGCTTTTTAGTAGTTTTTTGATATCTATAGCCATATTAAAATATTCCTTATAAAATATATTTAGTTTTATAAGTTTATTTTAACATTAAACTATTAAATTATTCTATAATTTTAGGAACAATAAAGAAATCGTTTTCAGCATGAGGAGCATGAGAGAAAATATCTTTAGCTATTTGTGGGTTATTGTTTGGTTTGTCTTCACGCATTGGTGTTCCACCAGCCAGTGTTGAAAAAGCGGCGTCCAGTTTAGAGGTATCTAACTCTTCAAGGTTTTCAATGTACTCTAAAATCTCAGTTAACTGCCCAGCCAGTGCTTCTTTTTTGTTTTCATCTATTTTCAACATAGAAAGTTTTTCAAGATTTTCTAGTACTTTGTTATCTATAGTCACACTATACCCTTTATATATCACGATTTTAATGGGTAGCATTATATATTAAAAGAGTTTAAGATAGTATGGTGAAAATTAAACTAGGAGTTAGCTATGATGCAACAGATTGATATGAGTTCTAAAGAATTTTTAGACGAAATGGATAAAACTAAAAAATTTACTGATAAGGTATGTTCTCAGTTTGGTTATGAGTATCATCCTATGGAAGATGTAAATGAGGGTGTTATCATGGGACTTGCACGACATAAACTTCTATATGGAAAGCGATTTTGCCCATGTTTTATGGTAGAACCAGATGAGAGTAAACCTGGAAAATATAAAAGTGTAGACAACCGTGTTTGTCCTTGTCCTCAAGCATTAAATGAGGAGATTCCTAATGAAGGAAAGTGTCACTGTGGTATCTTCTGTACACCAGAGTATGTTAAGGAAAATAGTTAAAAATAAGTAGACTTAGCTTTAGTATAATAACTTTTATGTATAATAAAATATAAAAATATACAAAGGAACTTATTAAAGTATGAGTGAATTATTAAAAAAGAGCCATGTAAGCTCTGCTGAACTTGAGACTCTTTTACAAGAGCGTGAAGCTGGTAAAACAGACTTTCTTTTGGTTGATGTTAGAGAACAGATGGAGTATAACATGGGACACGTTAAAGGTGTTGATATGTTAAAACCAACTTCTACTTTTCAATCTTGGGCAGAAGAGTTTTTAAAAACCAACAGAGATAAAACCGTTATCTTCACTTGTAGAACAGACCACCGTAGTGGGAATGTTCAAAGAGTATTTCAACAAAACGGTATGGCAAATGTCATCAATCATGCTGGTGGTATTGTCTCATACCGTGGAGAGATTGAAAGATCTTAATTAATACCCCTTAATAGTACCAAAACCACA
>JAHZJZ010000173.1 GCA_022600655.1 Campylobacterota bacterium
CATTTTTAAACATTAAACTTTCCTTTAATGGACTTTATGCCCTCTTTAACATCTCAATAATCGGTTTAGCCAACTTCAATGCTTTAGCACGATGTGAGATACGCTTTTTAATATCATCATCAAGCTCACCTAAGGTCTCTTCATACCCATTTGGTATAAACATCGGGTCATACCCAAACCCTTTATCACCCCTAGGTTCACTAAGCACCTCTCCATGCATCCAACCATGGACAACATATTCACCATACTTTGAAACAATGGCAATGGCAGCTGTATAGTAAGCTGGTGTTTTTGCTAAACCTTTTGATTTAACAGATTCAACAAGTTTCAAAAGGTTCTCTTTATCTGTAGCCCCTGCCCCTGCATATCGTGCCGAGTAGATACCTGGTTCACCCCCTAAAACAGGAACAGAGATACCACTGTCATCAGAAACTACCAAATACTCTTCACCTAACTTCTCATATATAACACGTGCTTTAATTAAGGCATTTCCTTTAAAACTGTCTGCATCTTCAACAATCTCCATCTCTCCTAATAAATCAGAAAATGGAACCACCTCATCTTTGCACATCTGCTTAAACTCACGTAATTTTCCTTTATTGCCTGTTGCTAGTACAAGTTTCATCCGTTATTAACCTTTAATGAATATAATCAAGACAAATTTTATCCTATTGGAGATATTAATATGTTTAAACAGATACTACCTCTTAGTTCCATTATTGGTCTAAGATTTTTTGGACTCTTTATCGTCTTACCTGTTCTCTCAGTCTATGCATTGGGTTTAGAGGGAGCAACTCCTTTTCTAGCAGGTGCTGCCATGAGTGGTTATGCTTTTACTCAAGCAATTTTTCAAGTTCCTTTTGGAAAACTGAGTGACAAAATAGGACGAAAAACCACCCTACTGATTGGTCTACTTATTTTTATATTTGGTTCGGTGATGTGTGCTTTAAGTGATAACATCTATATGCTACTCATTGGTCGTTTTTTACAGGGGGCTGGAGCGATTGGTTCCGTGGTCACAGCGATGATAGCTGACTTAGTTAAAGAGGAACAGAGAGCTCACGCCATGGCGATTATGGGTGGAGTGATTGCAATGAGCTTCTCAGCTGCGATGATTATTGCTCCTATTGTTGGGGGAAACTGGGGTGTTGATAAGCTCTTTTGGCTCACAGCGATACTCTCTGTTTTAGCTCTTATTATTCTCTTTACAGCTGTTCCAAAACCTCCAAAGATTATACACTCATACAGTGAAGAGGAGTCAAAAATGATGGAGGTCTTTAAAGACAAAGCCTTAACCCGTATGTACATCACTTTTCTCTTTCACTCTTCCATTATGACCATGGCATTTTTTATTATTCCTATTGTAATGACAGGAGCACTAGCCGATGGTGGTTTTGGATGGGAAAAAGCTGAGCTTTGGAAAGTCTACCTACCTGCTATAGTACTGGGTATCTTAGCCATGGGACCTTCAGCTGTATTTGGTGAAAAGTATGGAAAAGGGAAACAGGTCTTTATGATTTCTGTCGTTGCTATTCTGCTTGGATTCTTGGCGATGGGCTTTGCTGGTTCTGCATGGCTCTTTGCTGTGGGTGTTTCACTCTTTATGATAGGGTTTATGATGTTTGAACCCCTACTTCAGAGCTTTGTCTCTAAGTTTGCCAAAGTCCACCAAAAAGGAGCTGCTCTTGGAGTTGCCAACACCTTTGGGTACATCGGTATTACTTTAGGGGGTCTCTTGGCTGGATACCTCATGCAACACTTTGACCGAACCGTACTCTCTATGGTGGTAGCTGTTATTGCCATCGCATGGTTTATCTGGGTAGCCACCATGCCAAGCCCCAACAACCGTGGAAACGTCTACCTACCACTGGATATTTTTGACCGTGAGAAAGTAGCAGCCTTAACTGATCATGAAGCGATTGTTGAGTCGTATGTAAATGAAACCGAAAATGTAGCTGTGGTCAAATATGAAAAAGATATGATAGATGAGGATGAAGTTCGAGGGTTGTTGAGTTAATCAATACCCCTACTTTTCTTAAACTTTAAGCCTAAAAGGAGTAATATAAAACATAGTGTGTGATTAATTATCAAAAGGAGTCACCTATGAAAACTACTTCCCTTTTAAGCTACCTTCTTTTTCCTCTGCTTTTAACATCCTCATCTATGGCTGTTGAGCGTGAATTAGAAATTCGAGATTGCAGTGCTAATAACAGTAGTGAGATACCCTCTATAGAGAGTATGGAAAACCGAAGAGTACTCTCAAATGGTATCAACTCAAAGTTCACTTTTAAAGTCTCTCCTACAACTAAAAAAGTACTGGTAGAAGAAAGCATTAAAAAATCACGATTTGAAGAGGATATCTTAACACTTAAAGAGATAGCAACCATACTAATACTCTCCCCTGTAGCAAAAACCTTTGGACAGAAAGAGCAGTGTGTTGAGTATAGCCAAACCCTTGAACGTGCGTATGTAACACTAAAAGTTATTGATTCTAACGAAGAGAATAGCACCTCTAGTTATCACTTTATTGCAGAACCTGAAGACCACTTTTATCTCTCTGCCAATATGTTAATCTCTAAAATTAAAGAGTTACACTATATTAAAGAGGAGAATAGCTTTATAGAAAAAGAGCAACCCTCTTCATTTTATTTTGGATTTAACTACAAATTAGGTGACCTCTATACACAGTACCCTTTAGATAAGTTTTACAACAATATGTCACTTAAAGCGATGGCAAAGTTTTCAGAAAAACCAAATGAGTCAATGGGTCTAGGTGTGGGTTATCATTTTAATGAGTATGTAGAATTTTTTGTGGCTAAAGTCTGGACTGATGACCATGAGAGTGTGCAGAGGGCCAACTTAGGTCGCACAGCTGCTACCACCTATGGAGTGAGTTTTAATCTTACAAAAGCGTTGGGGTGGATTGGAAATCGTGAGAGTTACTAGCTCTTTTTAAAGCTAGTACTGTTGGGAGAGCAAAACTATTTTTTAGCTTCTGCTTTCTCCTCTATACCTTTAAGTTCAATCTTTGCATCTTTTTTCAAAGTTTTAACTTGTCCATCCATAAATGTATTGAACTTCTCTCTGTTTAGATTTGATTTAATCTCTTCTTTAACTTCATCAAACTTTTTAGCACCTTCTGCTTTTTTATCATCAAGATAGATAACATGGAATCCAAACTGAGTCTTTACAGGAGCTTTTGTATACTCTCCTTTTTTTAAAGCATCAGCTGCTGCTGAAAACTCAGGTACCATTCTGTCTTTTGTAAACCAACCTAAATCACCACCTTTAGGTCCTGATGGTCCTGTTGACTTCTCTTTAGCTAATTTAATAAACTCTGCTTTAGCATCTTTAGCTTTACCAAGAGTAGTAATAATAGCTTTAGCATCATCTTCCTTCTCTACCAAGATATGTCTAGCACTTAGTTGTGCAGGAGTAACATATTTACTCTTATTTTTCTCATACTCAGCTTTGATATCAGCATCTTTAACACTCGCTTCAATCTTTTTAACCTCTTGTTCCATCCAGAGGTTTAGTACCAACTCTTTTTTAATTAACTCTAACTTTGCTTTATAGTCAGCA
>JAHZJZ010000174.1 GCA_022600655.1 Campylobacterota bacterium
GTACTTACAGCGTAGATAATCTTAGCAACTTGCTCATAACTTCCACTATATTTTTTGTCTCTGTTTTTACCCAAAAGAACCAAAACCTCTTCAAAGCCCAAATACGCATCTTGCTCTTTTTGATAGTTAAACTTCTCTACCAAAAGAAACTTTTTATTTTTAGAAAGTTGTATATGGGGTATCGTAACTCCTGCCCTCTCTACAGCTTTCATAGAATAATATTCATTTTGAGCCAAATAGGGGTACTCTTCTCCCCAAGTTTTAACAATATATTCTTTACACATCAACGTTTTTTTATCTTGAACTACAGCCAAAGTTTTAGGCTGAACACCCGAGATGGCATTTTTATCCAAAAAGGTTCTAAGAAGCTTTAGAAAGGTATCTTCACTATCGTTATTAAGTATCTCACCTATATCAACACTCTGAAATAGTTTTTTATCAAATGCACTCTTAAAACCCAATCGCCCCTCAATGTTAGGAGCCAAATAAGAGAGAACCAAAAAGTCATCCATATACCCATGCTCTTTGCTCAAAAAGTTTTTAAATATCTCAAAAAGATACCCTTCAGGCAGATTCATCTCAAAGATAGGATGCAGATGAAAAGAGCTAAGATAGGTCTCTTTTTTATAAGGCATGGTTAGCGATATAGGAGTTTCATTTTCATAGTTAAAACCATACTCTTTGGACTTACTGTTATAAAAAAGTTCGCCTGATTTTTGATTGGCTACTGAAACTTCTATTGTTTTCATGGTTTGCCTTTTTGATAAATATATTTATCATTATAGCTTTATTTCTATTAAATGATAAGTTATTTTATCTTTTTATGAGTTAGCTTGATTTGTCATCACTAACCACTCCAAAACATTAACAACCTCTACTCCACTGTCCAACACTTCAGAACTATCCTCACACAAAACAGTCATCTTCACATCTTTTAGATTTAGCTCATCTACTACTTTAACAAAAGGGGCTAACTCTCTTTTTCGTGTTTTTTCATCTTGGAGACTCACAGTTACCTGTATCAGTTCAACAATCTCTCTATCTTTCTCAACCACAAAATCACACTCCAAATCGCCCTTGGTTTTGTAATAGTAAACTTTGTACCCTCGCCGTAACAACTCCAACAAAACCACAGACTCCAAATCATGCCCTTTTGTTTTAACATTAGGCACTCTAAGCAGATTAGATAAACCTAAATCTATAGAGTAGTACTTTCGAGCATTGGCATGTTGCTTTTTAAGCGAATAGTCAAACTTATTAATCGCCAAAATCATATAGGCTTTTTCCAAATACTCCATATAGTCCCTAGCCATATCATAAGAGATAGAGAAAGAATTTTTGAGCTTGTTGATAGTATGGTAGGTTGCTGTATTAGAGAGTATAAAAGCTGACAAATCTTCCAAAGTCTTAAAATTTTTGAGCTTAAATCTTGCTACTATGTCTTTGAGAAGTATAGAGTTGAAATAGCCCTCTATTAGCTCTTTTTGCATAAGCTTATCAGCAGAATACTCTATGCTTTTAGGAAATCCACCCTCGTTTATAAATGCTCTAAATTCACGATTTAGCAAGTGCTTTTGGCTAATGAGTTCCATTCTATTTTGTATCTCTACATCTTTAAACAACAAAAACTCTTTGAAACTCAAAGGATAAACATCCACACTCACATATCGCCCACTTAGAGCCGTACCTATCTCGCTACTTAGCATCGAAGAGTTAGAACCCGTGACATAGATATGTGATTTTTTTAACTCATACTCACTGTTGACCCACTTCTCCCAATGCTCAATATTCTGCACCTCATCCAAAAAGATATAGGGTT
The DNA here is from genome assembly GCA_022600655.1 of Campylobacterota bacterium. GTDB lineage: Bacteria > Campylobacterota > Campylobacteria > Campylobacterales > Sulfurovaceae > UBA1140. Next base: position 1,820 of record JAHZJZ010000174.1, read on the forward strand.
TGTCTTGTGGATTAACAAACTCCATATAGGTATCTTTGATAAGGCTCAAAAGCTCAACACCCAAATGACCAATAAGCCGAACATCTTCAAAATTGACAAACAGAAGTTGCTCTTTTGCCACACCACTAGCCACAAGCCGTTTCATCTCATTGATAAGCAGTGTTGATTTACCACAACGCCGAACCCCTTTTATCACTATCACTTCATCTGTTTGACTCAACCGTTCTATCTGATTTTCATAGTTTTTTCTTGGAGTAGTTTTAGGAAATTCTCTGTTCCAATAGTTCCAGTCTAGTAGGATTTCGAAGAGTTGGTTTTTGGTTAGCATGGGTTTCCTTTTTATGGTATGAAGTGTATTATATAATAAAGTTACAGTTTATATAGTGTAATTTATATTCTTCCTTGATTTTTTAATTCTTGTATATCTTGAGTTATTTCTTCTTTAACTAATTTAGAAGAATGTTTATATCGCATTATTTTATTAATAATTTCATCATTATTTTTTTCTAAAGATACAATAAATTTAATTAGAATTTTTCTACTAAATGTATCAAATGAATATCTATTAATAACCTCTATTATTATATCAATAAACTTATCATCGTTTCTATCTATATGAGTAATTGTTTTGGCTTCCATCCATCTTACCCAAGCATTTGTCCTCTCAGCAATATCTATTATTGTATAAATAAATTCATCATCTTTTTTACCATAATAGGCAAGAGAGTTAGCTATATATCCTCTTGTTCTTAATCCAAATCCTGCATTCTTAATAACTTTTGTTAAAATATTTATAACTTTTTTATTTTTATCTAATAAGGAAAGAATTGTAGCCACTCGTTCTCTATCTTCTAAATTAATATTTTTATTTTTAATAACATCTATTAATGCATTAATAAATTTATTATAGTCCCTACTTAAATAATCAATAGACTTAGCAACATCTTTTCTTATTTCAAAATCAATATTTTTATCTTTAATGACTTCTATCAGAAGATTAATAATGTTATTATTATTATTTATTCCAAAAAAACCAAGAGTTTCAGCAGTTTTCCCTCTAATAAAAGGAATAATACTTTTGTCTTTAATGATTTTTATAAATTTATTA
>JAHZJZ010000175.1 GCA_022600655.1 Campylobacterota bacterium
CATGAAGATAAATCACAACTTATTGCTGATGGTAAAACATCACCTGTGGTGGCAGTTCAGTTTTTTGATGCTGATGGGTATCCTCTAAGAGAAGGTACCCAAGGAAGTTACCAGATAGAGGCTCCATATCGTTCACAAGTAAGTTTAGAAGAGTTAGAAAACAATCCTTTGGCACTCAGTGCAAGTAGCAATCGGTTTATTATTGAACGTGAAGGTATTGCTTATATTAAACTACAGCCAACAAGCAAATCAGGTGAAGCAAAACTCAGTTTTACCATGGATAATCAAGAGGTAAAAATCGTAAAATCGTGGCTAAAACCTGAGCCAAGAGATTGGATTCTTGTAGGGTTTGCACAAGGAAGCGTAGGCTATGAGACGCTAAAAAGTAATAGTGAAACCTCAGATGAAAATAGCGATATCTACAAGGATGGAAGAGTCGCTTTCTTTGCCAAAGGAAAAGTAAAAGGTGAGTGGATTTTGAGTTTGGCTTATGATAGTGGGAAAAAAGAGGAGAAACAGAAACTAGAAGAGGAGATAGACCCCAACCAGTACTATACACTCTATGGTGATGACTCAGAACAACACTACGATGCCTCTTCACAAAAGAAGCTCTATGTAAAGTTAGAAAAATCAAACTTCTATGCTCTTTTTGGAAATTTTCAGACAGGTTTAACGACAACAGAGCTGTCTCAATACCATAGAGCAATGCATGGGGTTAAAAGTGAGTACCACGATAAATATGTTGAGGGAAGCTTTTTTGTCTCCAAGAGTGACCAGATGTTCCAAAGAGATGAGATAGCTGGGGATGGAACTTCAGGGTTTTACCACTTAAGTCAAAAAAATCTAATTATGAACTCTGAGACCATTACCCTTGAGGTTCGAGACAGATACCGAAATGAGATAGTCGTAAGTACAGAGAAATTACGTCGTTACCAAGATTATGAGATTGACTATACCTTGGGTCGTCTCTATTTTAAAAAGCCTATTTATCGTAATGATGAGAATTTTAACCCACAATATATTGTCGTTGAGTATGAACTGAATGCCAATGCTGTAGAGAGTTATACTTATGGGGCAAGGGCTGTGGTAAAACCTACTGAAAAAATTGCTATTGCTTCCACCTATGTCAATGAAGATTCAGGTCTTATGCAAAAGCAACTCTTAGGGTTTGATGCTGAAATAGAGTTAGGACAACAGACACGACTACGTGCAGAGTATGCTCAAACAGATATTAAAGATGATAATCTGACGCAAACAGGTTCAGCTAAATATCTTGCTTTAGAGCATTTGGTTCAAGGTGTAGGCATTAGTGCCTATTTTAGAGAACAAGAGGGGGCTTTTGGTTTAGGTCAACTCTCAACACAGTTAGGTGCAACTAGAAAAATAGGGGTTGATGTTCATAAACGATTCTCTAGATGGCTTATAGAGAGTTCATTTTACAGAGATGAGATGCTCAATACAGAAAATTTTAATGATGTGGCTGAGTTAAATTTAGGTTACGATGATGGATATTGGGGAGCCATTATAGGGTATCGATATATTAAAAACTCTGTAGAGAAGGGTGTAAATCAGATTAATATGATGCTCTCACGTAGTCTTTTTGACCATAAGTTACATCTAAGTGTATCACGTGACCAGAGTTTAGGTAGTAAGAAGATAGAGAACTACCCTACACGAACAGCTGTTCAGGCAAATTATAATATCACCTCTTCAGTTGAGGTATTTGGTACTTATGAGATTAATGAAGTTGAAGAGACCTCAACCCAAACACGAGCTGGTATGCGTGTTAGACCTTGGAGTGGTGCAACAGTAGAGAGTAGTCAAATGAGTGAATTAAATACAGAAGGTTCACGAGTTTATAACCTTTTAGGTTTTCAGCAACAGCTACAAGTGGTTGAAAATATAGGTATCAGCATGGGCTATGAACAAGCCAATAAAGTTAAAAGTACGCTTGAGAGTGAAGAGTTTGAAGCTTATAATATCGGAGCAAACTATAACTCTAAAAGAGTGACAGGAAACATACGTGCTGAACTAAAACAGGGAGCATTAGAAGATAAGAAAAATCTTCAAAGTGCTGTTTATACCCAGCATGGTGATGATTTGGCATTGGCTCTTGGAGGACGATATGTTGATAGTAAAAATGATAGTGATAACAATCGTCAAGTAGATGCAAAAGTGGCTTTGGCTTATAGAGCTGAAGAGAGTAAGTGGATGATTTTAAGTCAATTGGCTTATTTAAATACGTTGAGAGAAGGGAGTAAAGAGTATATTAAAACAGCTAAACTTATTAGTAATACCTTTTTAAATTATAAACCCAATCAACAGACAGAGCTACTCTTCTCTTACGGTTTAAAACATGTTTTGGATAGTTTTGACAGAACAAGTGGTGACTATGAAAGTTATATTGATTTTGCTGGGTTAGATATGAGCTATGCTTTAAGTTCTGGTTTTGATATGGGTTTACAGGGTGCATTGCTTCACTCTTATAGTGGTGAAAATATGGAGTATAGTTCAGGTATTTATGTGGGGTATAATCTATTTGACAATAGCTGGTTACGCGTTGGGTATAATTTAACTGGCTTCAGTGATGATGACTTCTCTTTGCAAAACTACCATAGATCAGGGATTTATCTGCAGTTCAATATGAAGTTTGACCAAGAGAGTTTGAAAAATAGTGCAGGGAGTTTAGTATGGTAAATAGGTTATTCGTTACACTGTTTTCTCTATGGATTTACAGTACTTCTCTTTATGCTTGGAAAATAGAAGCGAATAGTATTACTGTTAATAGTACTGTAGGTAATACCATTACACATATTAATTTTAGACAATCTTATGAGACTATACCTTTAGTATTTTTATTAGCGAGTAATGAGGGTTCTGATTCTGCAACCCTTAGAATTAAGAATATTACAAGCAGTGGTTTTGATGTGTATACTGTCGAACCTGACGGTAATGATGGAGAACATGATGCTATGACGAGTATCCCCTACATCGCTATTGAAGAAGGAAGTCATGAGTTTCCTGATGGCACAAAAATAGAAGCGTATAAAGTCTCTACTTCAATATTTCAAGGAAGAAAAATACAAGGAAAAAGTTGGGACAGTATTAGTTTGAATGGTTTTAGCAGTACGCCTATAGTCTTAGGTCAAATACAGAGTGTAAATTCAGAGCGAACAGATGTCTCTGTACCCTCATCTGTCTCTCAGCCTTGGATGACAACTGCTATTAACTCTGTAAGTAGTACAGGGTTTAGTTTTGCATTAGAACGTTCAGAAACTGAATCGGGAACGCTACAAAGTGAAGAGGTTGCCTATTTAGTAATGGAGGGGAATTTGAATGGGACAGTACATTCATTTTTGTCAAACAGTGGTCAAAATATAGCATATGAGTCTATTGTCTCTTCTGTATATATTAAAGGGTGGAATAATAGCTCAACAGGCTATAGTGTAGGGTTTTCTCAAAGTTATACAAATCCGATTGCTATCGCAACTAAAAGTACAAGAAAAGGAAATAATGGAGGGTGGTTAAGACGATGTAGTATTAGTACAAATAGTATTAATCTTGTGGTTGATGAAGATATCTCTAGCGATACTGAACGTTCTCATATTGCTGAAAGTGCTTCTGTATTGGTTTTTTCTCAACCATTTGATGCTGAATTTCGTAATTCAGGTAAACCTAATTTAAAGATTCAAAAAAGTAGTTACACTGTTTATGACCCTATTTTATTATCAGCTAATCCCAAAGCAATTCCTGGTGCTATTGTTGAATATACTATTAATGTTGAAAATCAAGGAGATGGTGAGGTTGACAATAATAGTGTAGTTATTAGTGATGTAGTTCCTGAAAATATGAAACTTTGTACAGCTAATATTTTAGAATGTAGTGAAGTAGGTTTAACTCAAGGCATAACAAACTCAGGGTTAACATTAGGCTCCGTTGAGTACTCTAATAACAATGGAACAAGTTTTAATTATACTCCTACAGCTGATGGTTATGGATTTGATAGTATGGTAACGGATATACGTATGAACATGAATGGGGTGTTGGAAGCCAGTGATGGCGTAAATCATCCTAGCTTTCAATTAAAATTTAAAATGGGAATTAATTAAGAATAAATAATAAGGAACATCTGTTCATAAGTTCTGTTTCCATCCTATTTAAAAGAACATATAAATCGTTAGTAAAGCCCTAAATTTCACAATTAGTAGACATTTTATTGGTTATAATAGTGTTAAAAAAAGGGAGTACTATTATGATTAGATTATTATTCATTATTTTAATTTTTATGGGAGTGGTTAATGCTCAAGAGAAACGTTACTTTATACAACTAGGAAGTTTTCAACAGTTGGCTGTTTTAGAAAAAACCATTAGTACTATGCCTGAAAACCTTCGTTCTCATATTGTGGTTGTTAACTCTAATGGGTGGTTTGTACCTTTTGCCTATCATACCCCTAAAAGAGTGGCATTGGCAAGAAAACTTCCTGAGTACAGACGCTATTTCCCTGATGCTTATATTAATGACTCTGTGTATATTTTAAGACATCGTATTGTAAGAAATTATACACGTACAGCCTCTAAACCTAAAAGATATGTAGCACCTGTGGTGCAACACTATGCACCCAAAAACTATGTAAAAAAACAGAGAGCTTCAAGTTATAACGTTGCTATTTCTCAAGGTGACCACACCGTACCTTATACACCTACGGTAACACATCCTCCTGTCGTAGCTTTAAGGTCAGCACCTATCCCTAAACCTAAGGTTCAAAAAGTGGATGGTGAACCTAAAAAGTATAAACATTTTTCAAAACAGATGTTAAGTGGACAACACTACTATTTGGCTTATAAGTCAACTAAAGATACGCCTAATCTTTTGGTAAAAGTTAAGTTTGGAAACCATCAAGTTCAGTATCAACCTATTGTTGGAGATATGCAACTTGCCGATGCAAACTATATTGTAGACAATAACCGACTCTATATGTATGCTGAGCAGTTTACACGAGATGGAGCCTACTCCAAGATAGAAGCACATAAAAAAGAGTATATTTTAGTTTCAAGTTGGGGAGAGGGTAAAAAGCTTAATACACTTCGTTATTACTATAAACTAAATGATGCTAAATCTTACTTAGGAGAATCAAGTAGTCAAGACCCACTCTCAAAGATTTTAGAAGAAGAGGATAATGTGGAGGAGTGGTAAAGCTCTAAAGCGTTAAGACCTCTTCCACGCTTTGATATCCTTTATGACACATCATATGTCCATCATTGTCTATCTTAACGACAGAAGGGAAGCTATTAGCTCCCATAGAACGGGCTTTGGAAAAATCATGTTGCATTAAAATCTCAGCCCGTTCACTCTGATAAAATTTTAAAAACTCTTCTCTCTTTGCAATATAGTTTAATAAAACCTCTAACGAGCTAATATCTTCCCCTTTGGCATAAAATGCCTCTTGAATCTTTGCCAAATATTCAAACGAAGCATCATCACCCCAAAGTTCTCTTACCGTCACAATAGCTTTACAGGCAGGATAGGTGTCATAGTCAAAATATTTTCTATTTAAAAGCGAAAAGTTAAACGGTTGCTTGGTTTTATTCTGTACAGCATTCCAGTTTTGTGCAAGATACTGTTTGCTTTCATCATTCCAACTCATTTGACCTTTAGTTCTAAGCCCTCCCACAACTAAAGAGAATTGAAATTTATCAGTATGTTTGTCTCGTAGCTCTTCCATAACAGGGTGAAAACCCCAGCACCATGAACACATGGGGTCGATGACGAAGATGAGTTGGGTCATTGTTTAAAACCCACCAAATCCAAAGTCCATAGCCTGAAAATTAGGGTCAGTGTAGCCAAACTGTGCCGAAGTTCCTCGTAACATGGTAATATCCATCTTCGGGTCAATCCCTTGTGGACAGACGGCTGTACACTCTCCACATAGGGTACAGTCCCAAATACCATTGCTTTGAATGTTGTCGATGGTTGTTTTTATGTCGGCTTCTCTTGGGTCAGCTGTGTAACGGTAGGCTCTGGTTAGGGCAAAAGGTCCTATAAAGTTGGGGTTTACTTCTAGTACAGGACAGGCAGAGTAGCAGGAGTCACAGAGTATGCAGTCGCTCTGTTTTTCAGTAAGGGCTACTTGCTGTTCGGTGATGCTGGTCTCTTGGTTCTGCTGAAGCCATGCTGTAGAGGTTTTTAGAGTCTCTCGTACTTTTTGTTTATTGACTTTAAGGTCACGTTGTACTTCGTGGTATTTTAGTGGCTCTACCAAGTCACCATCTTGTACGGTATACGCACAGGCTAAAACCTCTTTGCCATTGACCCGTACTGCACAGGTTCCACAAACTCCTGAACGACAGCTTGAGCTGAAGGTTAGGCTGTTATCTTTGTGGTTTTTGATGTGGTAGAGGGCTTTGAGTAGGGTGGTGCTTTCAAAGGGAATGGTAAACGTTTCTATCTCATTTTGACGGTTTATTTTTATGTGCATGAGTTATCCTTTAATTGAAAAAAAGAGATGTTGGCTGTAGGGTATGGCTTTAGCCTACCGTTTAAACCATGTTTATGAAAAATTAAAGCTTCTGTAGTATATAAATTTTGATTTGACGGTAGGCTAAAGCCGTACCCTACGAATTGTTTGTTTATCATATTAAACTACCTTTACCAGTTTGCTCTGTAGTACGTTTTCTTCTATCCAATAGAGAGAGTCTGCTTTAAAAAATTTATCTTCTTCTTGTGGAAAGGCTGTTTTGTAGTGGGCTCCACGGCTCTCATCTCGTACGAGTGCTGCGTCTAGTACCACTTCTCCTACTTCTAAGAGGTTTTGGAATTGTAGAAAGTCTACTAAATTGGTGTTGTTCTCTCGGTTTTTATCACCTATACCCATGTTGTCAAGGTCGGCTTTTATGACTCTTAGTTCATTTAGGAAATTGTTGAGTTGGGTGTTGTCTCGGAGGATTCCTGCATTGTTGTAGAATGCTTCGCCTAGTTCGTCTTGGATTTTGTAGAAGTTTCTCTCAAAGGGGTACTCTTCGAATAATCCTTCGATGTACTCTTGGTCGTTTTGTAGTTGGGTGGTGTTTTGATTGTCGGGATGAGGGCAACCCGACCTACAGGCATTATTTCCTGCTAAGCGTCCTAGTGATACGATTTCTAAAAGAGAGTTTCCTCCTAGACGGTTGGCTCCATGTATTTTGGCATTGGAGCATTCACCTACGGCGTAGCAGTTTTTGAGTCCTGTTACTTCTAGGTTTTGGTTTACATCAATTCCACCCATGGTGTAGTGGGCTACAGGTTTAATGGGGATGAGTTCGGTGACAGGGTCAACACCCTCATGGAGTCTACAGAGGTGAACCTCTTGGGGCATCAGGTGTAGGAGCTTCTCTTCGCCTAGGTGACGGATGTCTAAAAAGACCTCTTCGCCACTGTTTATCTGTTCAAAGATGGCACGAGCCACCACATCTCTTGGAAGTAATTCATCGACAAAGCGTTCGCCTTTACTGTTGACCAAATATCCACCTTCGCCTCTGGCACTCTCACTAATCAGCGTAGCAGAACCTTTTAAGGCTGTGGGGTGAAACTGTACAAACTCCATATTGCTAATGGTTCCTCCTGCACGAAGTACAGCTGCGATACCATCACCTGTTGCCCCTTCGGAGTTGGTGGTAAAGTTTTTGTATAAAGCTCCGTATCCACCTGTTGCAATAATGGTTGATTTCGCTCGTATCTCTTTTACTTCTCCACTTACAACATCTAAAAAGGTTGCACCTAAAACGGTAGAGCTTTTGGAACCGATGGCTTTAGCCTCGTTATGTTCGGGGCTAAAGCCTCCGACTCCAATTGTTTTATTTTCAACGATGAGGTTAAGAAGCAGATGCTCCTCTATCATTTCGATATTCTCTTTTAAACAATTGTCATAGAGGGTATGTAGAATTTTGAGTCCTGTGTAGTCTTGAGCGTAACAGGCACGTTTGCTACTTGCTCCACCTAGTTGTCGTTGGGCTACTTTGGTTTCAGCGGTTCTATCAAAGGGGACACCCAACTCTTCTAACCACTCAATACTTTTAGGGGCATCTTCACACATCTGTTCTACCATTTGCTTATCACAAATACCGTGAGCCGATTTGATGGTGTCATTAATGTGGGCTTGAATGGAGTCGGGGGTTACATTACCCAGTGCAGCGTTCATCCCCCCTTGTGCCATAGAGGTTTGTGAGGCAGTGGGGTAGCTCTTGCCTACGACTAAAATAGAAGCACCTTGTTGTTTAGCAGAAAGTGCAGCTGAGAGTCCTGCACCACCTGAGCCAATAATTAAGATATCTAACATGGATTCTCCAAAATTCTTATCAATAGATTTCTTGCAAAACTCATTTGGAATCGGAGACTTTAGTCCCAAACATAACGAGGCTAAAGCCATCGGTTCCTATTTTTGCAAGATATATAATTTTCAAAAAATACCTGCAAAACGCTTTAATGTTGCTGTAAGTGGGATGTGTTAAATGGTTAAAAGAGGAGGTGAGATATTTTAGCTTTGTGTCCATGTGAGGGAAGGGGGACTATTCATCATGTTGCTAAGAGTGGGAAACTAGATTTGTTATGTAAATGTTGTTCTGGTGGTAGAGGTTCGTTA
>JAHZJZ010000176.1 GCA_022600655.1 Campylobacterota bacterium
ACTTTTCCTAAAAATTTATGATGAAATTCAATCGTATTTTACCTAAAAAGTTAGTTATAATGTTTGTTTCTGTCACAGTTAGTCCACACAATTGTGATTAAATAGCGTTATATAAAAAATAAAGGAAAATTATGAAAAAACTTATGCTTATCTCTATGTTGTTTACTATTTTTTTGGAAGCAAAAACAACAGAAGTTAATTATAAAGTTGAGTTTGGCATTATTGGAGAAATAGGGATAGCCAATGCCAAATTAATACAAAATGAGAATAGCTATGAGATTGATATTAAACTGAATGCAACAGGTATTGCCAAAACACTCTCAGGGGGTAGAGAGGAGAGACATATCTCAAAAGGACATATGAAAGATGGTGTCATGGTCTCTGATTTATATCAAGTGATGAAGAGTCACGGTTCAAAGGTGAGTAATAAAATATATACTATCGACCATAAAAACAGAGTAGTGACTAAAATAGAGAAACGATGGAAAAATGGAAAAGTTACCAAAGATAAAAACAGCACAATAGCTGATATCTATGCTGAAGATGATTTATTAACACTCTACTTTAACCTAAACTCATATATTAAAGATAAAACACTGAGTAAAGATTATCGTTTTCATGCAGTTGGTGCAGAGAAACAAGATGGTTATGTCGATGTGCATATTCCCACATCAAATGAACTTGTAGAGTTTAAAGAGACTTTGGGCAGTGATGGAGCTTGGTACGCAGGAGCGATTATCAATCAAGATATTTTTTCTAGTGAGAAGGGTGAATTGTTGTTAAGTGTTGGCAAAGATGGTATCACCGAAAAAGCAGTTTTAAAAGATTTGGTCTTTTTTGGAGATATTCGAGCAAAAAGATTATAATTTTTTTAAAAGATTTACGAGTCTAAGTTTTTCGATAGTATAATATTTTGTCACAAATCAAACATAGGGGATACTATGACGAGGAAAAAATTTTTCACATTGAGTTTAGGCGTGTCTACAATACTTTTGTTAGGAATGAGTAGTTTATCATTTGCAAATGAGTCTGTAGAGAATAACAGTAATGCTTCACAGGAAATAGGTGAAGGAACACCATGGATTACAACAAGGATTCCATATGCAATTTCAGCTAAAGAGTTAGCTTTAAGGTATTATGGAGATGAGAGTGAATATAAAGTAATCGTGGAAGCCAATAAAGGCATAATAGGGAAAAACTTAATGTTCAAAAAGAACATTGATATCAACATTCCTGTTACTGAAAAGTTTACGGATCAACCTGAAATTTTAGGTTGGAATTAAATTATAAAAAAGAGGCTATTTACTCTGATAGTCTCTACTACACTGTTTTGAAAACAGCATTAAAAAAGCTATAATTCCTTTAAACAATCTAAAAGGATAGCCTACTGATGTCTCAATCTGCCATGACCGTAACCTCCCTAAACACCAAAATAAAATCACTTTTAGAAACCACTTTCATGCACATATTAGTAGAGGGTGAAGTCTCATCTGTTACTTATCACAACTCAGGTCATGTCTACTTCTCCATAAAAGATAGAGAGTCTAGTATTAAGTGTGTGATGTTTCGCTCCAATGCAAATCGACTAAAGTTTAGGTTAGAGCGTGGTCAGCATGTGGTGGTCAATGGATCTATATCGGTTTATACGCCTCGTGGAGAGTATCAGCTAATGACGGTTTCAGTTGAGCCGTTTGGGCAAGGGGCTTTGGCTTTGGCGTATGAGCAACTTAAAGAGAAGTTGCAACAGAAAGGGTACTTTGACCCAAATAGAAAAAAGCCACAACCTAGATATATTAGAAAAATAGCGTTGGTAACAGCCAGTAAAAGTGCAGCTCTGCAAGATATGTTAAAGATTATCGATAAACGGTGGCGACTGCTTGAGGTAACGGTTATTGATACCTTGGTTCAAGGAGAGAAATCGGCTCCACAAATAGCTGAAGCATTAACGTATGCAGATACCTTAGGTGTTGATGCCATTGTGGTTGGTCGTGGTGGTGGAAGCAAAGAGGATTTATGGGCTTTTAATGAAGAGGTGGTGGCTGATGCAATTTATAATTTAAACACCTTTGTAGTCTCTGCTGTAGGACATGAGGTTGATGTTCAGATTAGTGATTTTGTGGCTGATTTACGAGCTCCCACACCCTCTGCTGCAATGGAGATGATACTGCCTGACCAAAATGAAATACTTTATGGTTTAAGTGAGATAGAAGAGCGATATCTTCGAACCATGAGACAGGTAGTTGCCAATAAAGAGACGACACTTGTATCATTATCACAGGAGTTACAACGCCATTCAGTTTCGCGTAAAATAGCAATGGTTGAGAAAGATTTTAACAATTTAGAGGAGGAGTTTGGGCGAGTGATGAACTATAAATTGACGCAATATGAGGCTAAACTCACTCCCTTACCTCAACAGCTGAGAGAGAATTTTGAGTATGCTCTGCAGGTGAAAATACAAAATCTTGCTTCGTTAGAACAGAAGATAAAACTCTATGACCCTAAACTGAAACAGAAAGAGGGGTGGGCTGAGGTTACACAAAATGGAAAACGAAAACGATTGGCTGAAATCAAAAAAGAGGATAGATTTACATTGGTAGATATTGACACCAAACTTGAAGTTCAGTGTATCAGTAAAGAGAGTTTTTAAGTGTCTCTCTCACTACTTTTAACTAGGTAGTCACCCTTCTTTACATAAAGAGGTTGTCCTCCTGTTCTTTGAACACGTTTGAATTTACTTCTATAGTTCACCACCAGCTTTCTTAGTTTTCTATATTTTTTACCAGTAAGTTTTGTTGCTGCTTTGGCTTTTTTTACTCTAACATAATGAGCAGGATTCACGGCTTTACCATTTTTATACATTCCAAAATGTAGGTGAGGCCCTGTACTTCTACCTGTACTTCCAACATACCCTATTACTTTTCCTTGAGGAACTCTACTTCCTACTCTTAAACCTTTTCGGTAACGACTCATATGGGCATAGAGACTTCTCATACCATTGGCATGTTGAACGGTGATACATTTTCCATATCCACCTTTCCACCCTTTTTGAATAATTTTACCTTTTGCTGTCACTTTAATAGGTGTACCCGTACGGTTAGCATAGTCAACACCTAGGTGAGCTCTGTATCGATGTAAAATAGGGTGCCATCTTCGATGTGTAAAACCTGAAGAGACTCGTGTTCTGCTTATAGGTCTAATGTATGGAGTAAAAAACTTTTTTGTTTTTAGATACTCTTTTCCTAATGAGTCATAGTGTTTTCCATCTTCAGTTAGGTAGCTATAGTATTTCTTTTTATTAATGGTGATGAGTGCCGCTAAAATTTTAGGGTTACTAATAGCCTTACCTTTTCTTCTTTTCTGCTCATAAAAGATTGAAACGGTATCACCCTTTTTCATTTTTTTTAAGTTGAGGTTGGTGTAGGCATTTTTTAATGACTTAAGAAGACCTTTACTTTTAGTCTTCTTATAGAGTTCTCTCTCCAAAGATTTTTTA
>JAHZJZ010000177.1 GCA_022600655.1 Campylobacterota bacterium
TCCATAACCATCATTTAGGAATGGCTATATTCGTATTAATGGTTGAAAGATGATCGTATTCTTATCATACAAGCACTTTTCCCAACAGATAGAACTACTTTATTACCCCAATCTCTCTCTCAAAAGCTCATTCACCTTCTGTGGATTAGCCGAACCTTTTGAAGCTTTCATCGTCTGCCCCACAAAGAATCCAAAGAGTTTATCTTTACCACTTTTGTACTGCTCTACCTTATCTTGGTTGGCTGCTAAAATACCATCTATAATCTCTAAAATAGCACCGTCATCTGAAACTTGTGCTAAGCCCATAGAGTCGATAAGCCCATCTATATCTTTGTCCTCTTCCATAAGTACATCTAAGATATCTTTTGCACCTTTACCTGAGATGGTTCCATCATCTATCTTAGATACCAACTCACCAAGTTTTTCAGCACTGACTGTAGTCGTATTAATATCAAGGTTTAATTTTTTAAGTCGTCCTAGTAACTCTGTGGTTAACCAGTTTACAGAGGTTTTAGCACTTGCTCCACTCTTTAACATTACCTCAAAGAAGTAAGCTAACTCTTTTTGAGAACAGAGTACTAAGGCATCATACTTTTTAATACCAAGCTCTTCCACATAGCGTTTTACTTTTGCATCTGGAAGTTCAGGCATCTGTTTTGCCTCTTCTATCATCTCCTCAGTCACCACCAAAGGACGAAGGTCTGGGTCTGGAAAATAACGATAGTCTGCACTGTCCTCTTTTCCTCTCATTGACTTGGTTACCCCTTTGTCAACATCCCAAAGTCTGGTCTCTTGGTAAACTTCGCTCTCATAAATCCCATCTTCATACGCTTCAGTTTGTCTCTGTACCTCATACGCTATTGCATCAGCTACAAATCTAAATGAGTTAATGTTTTTAATCTCAACTCTCGTTCCAAACGCCTCTTGACCTTTTGGACGAATCGAGACATTGACATCACATCTAAACGACCCCTCTTGCATATTTGCATCACTTATATCTAAGTAACGAACCGTAGAATGCAGCTTTTTCAAATAAGCAACAGCCTCATCAGAACTTCTCATATCAGGGTCAGAGACTATCTCAAGAAGAGGGGTTCCAGCACGGTTCAAGTCTACTTTTGAGTGGTTCCCATCATGTATATTTTTCCCTGCATCAGCCTCAAGGTGAGCTTGAGTCATACCGATTCGTTTTTGAGTTCCATCTTTAAGGTCAATAAACACCTCACCTTTCTGTACAATCGCTTTATGTAACTGAGTAATCTGATACGCTGAAGGGCTATCAGGATAAAAGTATGACTTTCTATCAAAATTAGAACTGTGGTTTACATTTGCATTAATCGCATAACCCAGTCTCATCGCTTTAATAGCAGCCTCTTTATTAACCACTGGTAAAGCACCAGGAAGTGCTAAACAAGTAGGACAAGTGTTAGAGTTTTGGTGTTCAGCGAAGCTTGTAGGACAAGAACAGAAGAGTTTTGTTTTGGTATTAAGTTGCACATGGACTTCAAGACCGATGACTGTTTCAAACATCAGATAAACCTTTTTTATACATATAAAATATCATATTGGGAATTTTGGGCGTATTATACCTAAAGATAGATTACTTTAAAAGGTAAGCCCCTACTCTTCCCCATAACTATAATAGTCATAGTAGACTTCTTGCAAAACTCATTTAGAATCTAAGACTTTAGTCCTGAACATAACGAGGCTAAAGCCATCGGCTCCTAATTTTGCAAGATGTCTACTTAACAGCTTTCCCTAAATCCCACATTGGCATAAAGATACCAAGAGCCATTAAAAGTACCAAACCAGCAATAAAAAAGAGCATAATTGGCTCAATATACGCGGCAAGGTTATCAATAAGGTCTTGGAACCTACTGTCATAATAACCTGTTACTTTTTCAAGCATCATGTCTAGCTGTCCACTGCTCTCTCCTGCTCGTATCATCTGTAGAAGCATATTTTCAAAAAGTTCAGTCTGTTCAAAAGCATCAGAGAGGGAGATACCTCTTGCGATGTTGGCATTAACCGTAAGGAGTTTATTTTTAATATATAAATTATCTACCATATCAACAGCTGTATCTAACGCTTCAGAGACAGGAATACCTGACTTAACCAGTTCTCCAAATACCAAAGTATATTTATGCATGGTCGCAAAAAAGATAATCTTATGAATCAAATAAAATTTAGGATGTACTAAGAGTTTATCAATTTTATATTTGAAATCTTGATTATTTTTATAGCTATGTATAAGCATAAAGACCATTAATCCTAATGCAGCCAACACATAAAGTCCATAGTTATTTAAGACATGCTCTAAAGCCAAAAGAATCTGTGTTGGAACAGGAAGGTCTGCATTAAACTTTTCAAACATCTCTTTAAATTTTGGAACCACCACCATAATCAGAATGGTAAACGCAATTGCCATCGCTGCTAAGGTAATAAGTGGGGTACGAATCGCTTTTTTAAACTTTTTAGTATTGTCACGAATACTCTCTAAAATATCGGCAAGTTTATGATACGCTCCAGCAATATTACCTGTCTTTTCACCAAGGTTGGTCATAGCAATAGCCACGTGACCAAAATCATCTTTAAAGGGTTCTATGGAGTCACCTATACCTTTACCTGCATTGATATCATTACCAATGGTTCTATAGATGGTTTTAAGCTTTGGATTTTCAGTGTTCCTTCCTACCTCTTCAATAGAGTCATGAATCGAAATTCCAGCATCAGTCATAACGGCTATCTGTCTAATCGATGAAATTTTATGTCCAATATCAATTTTAGGTTGAAACGACTTCTTCATCCCATCCAAAATGTCACCCATCTGAGACCCCATATCAGGAGTGGTCTCTTCAGCTTTTAAAATATTAAAACCTGAAAACTCCTGTTTGGCTGCTCTAATTGCAGAGATTTTACTTTTTGCTTTAACAACTTCTTGACTTCGTTTACCTTTTTGAGTCATGGTTACTTTATAGTAATTCATTTCAGTTACCTCGCAACTCTTAGGACTTCTTCAACTGAAGTTTTACCTTGAAGTGCTTTACTTACACCATCAGCTAACATGGTTGAGAAGCCCTCTTTATAGGCTTGTATACGTAGCTCTTCTTTTGAGGCACTGTTTGAAATCATGGTTGAAAGCTCTTCAGAAATCAGCAATACCTCTGAAATCATCTCTCTACCTGCATACCCACTGTTATTACATACAGCACACCCTTTACCTTTATAAAAAACAGCATTTTCAGGAATGTATCTTGCAATATCTTTAAGACTATCACGGTTGACCTCTTCCACCTCTTTACAAGTCTCACATATTTTTCGTACCAGTCTCTGTCCTTGAATGGCAACCACAGCACCCCCAAGAAGATAATCTTCTATCCCCATATCTTGCATTCTACTAATGGCTGAAATCGCATCATTGGTATGCAGAGTAGAGAGAACCAAGTGACCTGTCAGTGCTGCTTCAATAGCAATACGTAGTGTCTCTTGATCTCGAATCTCCCCAATCATAATCTTATCGGGATCTTGTCTCAAAATAGAACGCAGGGCTGCAGCGAAACTAAGTCCTGTATTGGCACTTACTTGAACCTGCTGAATCCCTGCCATCTGGTACTCCACTGGGTCTTCAACGGTAATAATTTTATCTTTAACATCAATAATCGCGTTTAACGCTCCATAAAGCGTGGTTGTTTTACCTGACCCTGTAGGACCTGTAACCAAGACGATTCCATAAGGAGACTTAATTCCTTTTTGAAATTTTTGATACGCTGCGGGGTTCATACCAGCCTCTTCGAGTTTAACCAAGGCTTTAGATTTATCAAGAATCCTTAATACTATGGACTCACCAAAAAGTGTAGGTAGAGTAGAGACCCTAAAGTCAAATACATGTCCTGTCACTATCTGAGTAAACCTTCCATCTTGAGGCTTTCGTTTTTCAGCGATATCAAGGTTTGAGAGCAGTTTCATTCGCGATGCCAAGGGACCAAAAATTGCTTTTTCTAATCTGAAATACTCATGCAACATTCCATCAACACGATAACGAATAATACAGTTATGCTCCGTAGCCTCAATATGAATATCACTTGACTTTGCATCAATGGCTGTTTTAATAACCGTCTCAATCAATTTTAAAACAGCTGGAGAGTCATTACTATCTTGTACCTCCGTTGCTCCTTCAGTTAAGTCATGTTTGATATCTTCAGAATACTCTTCAACCTCTTCATCTGTTTTCAGTTTAAGCAGTTCTCTACGTATCATCTGTGCCTTAGAGATGGCAACAACCATAATCTTTCCATGGAAGAAACGCTCAATCGCCCCTTTGGCTTCAAAGTCAGAAGGGTTTTCAAAAGCAACTGTTACGGTTGAATCTTCAACATACAGAGGTAAAGCGTTGTATCGCATCAACTGTTTAAGTGGCAGACGCTTAACCAGTTTATAATCAATATCTACATCATTAATCTCAATATACTCTATATCTAAATTTTGAGCAATACGTTTCAGAAGTTGAGTAGTATCGATACCATGAATCGTTTCTAAATCTTCCATAGTTATGGTATGCATACGAAGAGCTTTAATCAGTGCCTCTTCCATCTGTATTACA
>JAHZJZ010000011.1 GCA_022600655.1 Campylobacterota bacterium
TGGATACTAATTCTTCAACTGGAGTAGTGGGCGGAGTCGCAAGAATTAACTCTCTAAAGATGGATACGAGCAATTATAATAATAATGGTGATGGTGATGACGGTGATGATGGTGATGGTGGTGATGAACCAGTGGTTCTAATAGAGACAAAGATATAAGGAGTCCATAATGATAAAAGCAAGATTAATATTACCAACACTATTGATGACAACCATCTATGCACAAGCATTTGTGTTAACCAGCGATAAGTTTGAACTGGCTTCGATATGTCATGAGGGTGGTGTAAATGTAGCAGACATGAGTCTGCCTAATGGTACAGAACTACAGACACAAGATGGGAAGATAGCCTATATTGGGGATGCATCAGAACACTCTACCTTAACAAGCATACCAGCAGGTACAGGAATTTTCATTAAAGGTGCTTCTGGTACAGAGTTTGATACAGGAAGTAGTCGAACAAAGATTGAAACAGCCCTAAAAAGAACAGGTCATAACCTTATGGGGGCTTGCCAAAATAAAGATAGAGCTGATATTGATTTGACCAAGTATAGTGAGATACAAGACAGTAAGGGGCTTACAATGTATAACCCAACTGACCCTATTTGGGGTACAAAGTCTGACCTAGATGGGGTGGTAGATGGACGAGCCTATTGGGTCAAAGGGACAAGTGGGGTTACATTTAGCAGTAAAGATGAGTTGACATTGCCTACTGAGACGACAAATCCATCAATCAACAATGAGGGAGAGAGTATTGAGACAACATACAATGAGTATACCGTCAAACTCTTTAGTGATGGAGAAGAGATAGCTGATAGTAGAAGACCTCATATTAGTATTTTGGTACGGATAGATGGTAATGATGTGCCTCTGATGAGAATTCAAGACACTTATCATGGCAAAAAGATTGTGGTAGTGATTTATAACGCTATAGGTGAGATAATTGCTATTAGTGATGATGTGGTGGTTGATGGCTCTGGTCATGGAAACATTGTAGAGATGAGTGTGGACTCTACAGGTGGTGGAACAGATGGAGGTGGTTCAAGCTGTGATGGCATGATAGATACCCATGCAAGTTTTGCAACAGCAAAAGATAATGCCCTAAATGAGCTATCTAAACCGTTCAATGGCTTCCAAGTCAAGGTAACAACATCTGCTACTGTTGAGGCGACTAGCTCTAGTACTATGGCTATCTATGGTTCTTTAGATGGTGAAAATACAGGAGCATTGTTGAAGCTCAACTCCGGCTACCCATCAGGCACGGTTTTTGTGGTAAAAGTCTATAAAGATGGAAAACTAGTTGGAATTTCTACCGAGAAGATAAGTGGAGGAAGTGCGATTAACTTTGGCTCTATTACTACAGAGGAATGCTCTGAGTAATTTTTTTGAGTAGCCCACTTGGGTTACTCGATAATTATTTAAAAGGAAAACAGAATGTTAAAAAGAAAAAATTTAATAACACTGCTACTTCTAATTTTTATCACACACACAACACTTTTTGCAGGATACTCAACAGATGTTAGCTCTACAACAAGAGGTAATAGTTACTGGGGAAGTGCTATATTAAAGATTGCTGTTCATAAGATGGTTGGAAGTAAGTTGGAGATAAGAATAACTAAAATAGATGATAGTAAAATTAACTCAGCAGGTACATTTACCTTGAGAGAGGATAGACACAAGGGTAATATTCTCATGACTACTCGAACGAGTGGGTACTCTTATTATGAAGAGTTTGAAGATATAGATATGTCACAGTTTAGTAGCTATCCTAAAGAACTCTATGTCTATTATGAACCAGATGCTGGTGGTTGGGCTTGGGTTGGACCGATTATTGTTAACAAAACTGTAGATAAAGAGCCTACCGTCTCATCTGCTTCTCCAAGTAGTATGAATGAAGGGTTAAAAGATAGACAAATTTATATTTATGGAGCAGACTTTACCGACATTGAAAAAGTATATATTCCTGGTGTTGTCAATACAACAGATGTAAGAGTGTACTCTTCTGAAAAAATCAGAGTAGATATACCTGAGGTTTATGGAAGTGGTAATGGTGTACCCAAAGGAGATAGACCTGTAACCATTCTATTTAAAAATGGTAAAAGTGTTACAAAAAGTGGAATTTTTTATGTAGAAGATAAAGAGATAGCTATCCCATCCATACCATCAACACCAAATGCAATAACACAAGGGACAACCAAGAACTATATTGGTTGGGGTAGTGTGAGTGGGGCGACACTGTATAAGCTTTATAGAGCTACTTCTGCAAATGGAACATATCAGCAGATTTATTATGCAAATGGTACATCATATAGTGACTCAGGTACACATCTTAGTCCTAATACAACCTATTATTATAAAGTAAAAGCAGGAAATGATGGTGGTTGGTCAAATTATTCTAACTATAGAAGTGTAACAACTCAACCTGTTCCAAACTATGGTTTCTCTGAAACAGCCATTAAAACGAGTGCATCAACAAGCATTTATGTAAATGCTCAAAACAATCCATTTACAAGAGATACAACGACCAATAACTATCTGATTGGTCAATGTACATGGTACGCTTATGGACGGATTATGGAGTTAGTCGCTTCTGGGAATCTTGCTCAACAAGTAGCTGATGATTTTAAAAATGCATTGTGGACAGGTACAGGTAGACACGCCCAATATTGGCCCACTAAACTAGGGATTGTAGGAGAGGGCTACTCTACAAGTACAAGGGTTTTACCACTAGAGAAGAGAAAAAAAGGTCTATTGGCTATTTGGACATTTGGTGGTTATGGTCATGTGGGCATTGTTGAAGAGGTTGGAGGAGATAATAAAGAGTGGTATATTCTAAGTGACTTTAACAGAGCAGATGATACAAACTATAAGAGAGTAAAGTATCGATTTGACTCAAGTGCTACCGTAGCAGGAACAGAAGATGATGTGATTATGGGTACTTATCCAACTTTTTATGAGCTAGATGTTTTAAACCCTAATCCAAATAACAATATCGTGGGGATAGATATCAGTGATGCCAATGGTAATATAGATATGGATGCTGTGAAAAATGACAGTAAAAATATAGAGTATGTTTTTGTAAAAGCAACAGAGGGATACCCAGAGGGTGATGATGTTAACCATGAGATTAGCAAAAACTTTCTACAAGCAAACTTTACAAAAAATATGGACAATGCTCTTAGGGTTAATCTAAAAGTTGCACCTTATCACTTTATACGACCTGATTATAATCCAACGATAGAGGATGCTAAAGAGGAGGCAAAATACTTTGTTAAAAAGATTAAACCTTACTATGTGAACAATGAGATGTTACCTCCTGTGATAGATGTAGAGAACCCTCTTTATGAAAAAGAGAATCCAAACAACAGAGAACAGATTTCTAGATGGAGTAAAGCAGAGTTTACTGATTGGTTATTGACACTTTCAGATAAAGTAGAAGAGTTATTGGGAGTAAAACCTATTCTCTATATGAATGAGAATTTTGTTCAAACAGAAGTTGATAGTAGACTGGTTAATAATCTATTATGGGTAGCAAAGTACAATAGTAATAATGGTGAGATAGGTGAAAGCCCATCGGTTGGAGCTTGGAGTCGCTATACCTTTTGGCAATATACAAGCAGAGGAAGTGTGAGTGGTTTAAGTGGAGATGTAGATATTAATATCTTTAATGGTTCGAGTGATGAGTTAAATCAGAAACTTTACCAATATGAAGTGGTAGATACAGATAATGATGGAATACCTAATGATGAAGACCTAGATGATGATAATGATGGTCTAAGTGATATAGATGAGTTGGCAAATGGTTTAAATCCACTAGATGCAAGTGATGCTAAGGCTGACAGTGATGGAGATGGCTATACCAATGCTGAAGAGATATTACAAGGTACAGACATCAATGATGCGAGTAGTAAACCAACACCTGAGGCTATAACAAAAACCATAACTATTCGTAAAGGTTTTGGACTTTATGGTATGAACAGTTCTATGACTTTAGCTCAACTTATAGAAAAAATTGGTGTTGATAATTTACTCTCTATTAATAGTAGTGGAGAGACCTATCAGCTTAGTTATGTTGATGATGGACTCGATTTCTTGAATGACTTTACTCAACTAGAGCCATTTAAAGCCGTTTGGATAAGTGTTGCCGAAGATGTTACTATTGACTATGAAGAGATTACTTATATAAATAACCAAGAGATAACGCTAACAGGTGGAAAATGGTATTTACTTAATCCTCCAAAAACGATGAGTTTAGAGAGTATTAAAAGTCAAGTGGGTGAGAACAATATAGATGTTATTCAAGGGTTAGTAACCACATACCAACAACAATATGTTGATGCAGGAACATCTTTCCTCAATGACTTTACAGGATTTGAAGAGTCTAAAGGTTATTGGATTAAATTAAAAGATGATGCTACTTTAATATTTGAGTTTTGAGAATGGTTAACCATAGCAAGAAGAGACCTTCTTGCTATAAATTTAACTTATTGATATACTATTGGTGTACCTTTTAGTTCAGATACAAAACTAAAGTTTTGCAAGGAGTCTGTTAAAGTAAAACTTGATTTTTCCAAAAGTACTACATATGTGATGACTATTAGAATGATATTTATTCCCATGAAACTTTCTTTTCGTTTCAACTAAAATTTTTTCTTTAAATGAGTCTATATTTAAGCTATAAACTTCCATAAAAACTGCTGTATATTTAGAATTTTCATAATTATGGTTTTTATCTAAGGTTTTAGAATTAAGATAACCCCCAATATATAAAGGAATAGGTTCTTTTTCATTTCCATGACAGATTTCTTCAAATAACAGTAAGTTGGAAATAGCTATACCATAAGCACTTTCTTTAGGTGTTTTATTTCGATAAATATCTTTTTTATGAGGTGAAACAACAGTGAAACAACTGCCCTTAATCAAGCCGTACTTAGAAAGAGGAGAAGAAGTCCAAAATGGATGACACTTATGAACTATTTGTGGGTCTGATTCTTTTAGCCAAGCTAGAGGAAGAATAAGTCTAACAGAAAGGGCATACTCATACTCATCAAACTCTTTCAATATCCACTCTTTTCCATAAGTAGCAATAGAGACCTTTTGTTTAAGATAATGAATATATAAATCATCAAGAAGCTCCTGTAATGAACTGTAGGCATCAGGATTAAATACAACCATTTTTTCTTTTGTTATGTACTCTTCTTTCCCTTGGATACAAGGAAGGTCATCTAACCATATAGAGAGATATGAAGATAAATTTAGATGGGAAGTAGTATTGAATGCATCCTCAACCACAAAATGTTTAGGTTTTCTCTTAGCTATTGTAGTATGTAGCGTTTTAATCAAAATATCCATAGCCACATCGAAACTGTTTTTCTTAAAATCTATATACTGCACCTGAACCATACTCAAGGGTGTAGAGTCTATCCATGTTTCACCCTCTATCCACAAGGGGATAACGGGAATATCATAATTTTTTGCCAATGCTAATTCTGCTTGTACATATATTGAGTCTTTAGATGAAGGAGAGCAAAGGAACACCATTACAAAAGCATGAGAGATAGCATCTCGGACAGTTCTTTCCCAATCAGGTGTTCCTGCCATAAGATTTTCTGTGTCAATCCAAAGTGGAATATTAGCCTTTACCAATTTTTCTTCTATGTTAGCAACATATTTTGAGTCAGAGCTAGAGTATGATAGAAATACATGAAAGGGAAGTTTTTTAACATTCATAGCTATATCTTTAGTATAAGTTTGTAATTATTATATCTAAAGTTTATATAGCCACTACATTGTCAGATTACCTTAGATAGCCTATTTTTTATAGGCTATCTTTTTAGTGTCACTATTACACACAGCATTCATACCTGCACCTGCAATGGCATCAACAGTTCCACCTATAACAGCACCTTTGGTTTTACTCTTACTCATAGCAACACCAACCACTGTACCTAATGCCAAACCACCTAAAATTGCTTTTGTTGAACTTTTCATCGTCTGCTCCTACTGTTTTCTACTACTTGTCAGGTAGTGATAAGTTTATTGTAACTTATCACAATTGGATTTTTTGGATTATTGAAATAATCACTATATATTCAACTCAA
>JAHZJZ010000178.1 GCA_022600655.1 Campylobacterota bacterium
TAATATTAATACTTACTACCATATATAGTTTTGGACTGGTGGTAGATTATCGATATGAAGAGTGTAGTGGTGAAAGTGTAAGTAACCAAGCAAGTTCCAATCTTCAAGGTCTCTTGTCTGGTGATGCGATGTTAACTCAAAATGAGAGTACATTGTCATTCTCAGGCGATGGAAAAATGAGTGTTGAACATCACTCAAAACTAGATATTATTAAAAACTTAACGGTCTCTTTATGGGTAAACCCATCAGAGTTGAAACGACAAGCATTAGTAGTAAGGGCAGGTGGAACAGGAAACGATAGAAAATTTGGTAGTAATGCTGAATACTCTCTTGCTTTATGGGAAGATGGTAAATTTAAGTATAAGCACAATCAAACAGCTGATACCTATTCTGAATCACTTATTCCTAAAGATAAATGGACACATATTGTTTTGGTTAGAGATGATGGTAACAAAAAGATAAAAATTTATATCAATGGTCTACTTGATACTAGCAGTGATTACACCATATCACCGTCATCATCAAACTCTGAAAAACTTTTAGTAGGTACAGGGGATGGTTACTCAAGCACAATGAAAAATTTCAAAGGTAAACTTGATGAAATTAAAATTTATAATATTGCTTTGAGTGAAAATGAAATCACAGCTCTATTTAATAATGAAAAAAATAGTGTTCACAGTCAAAACCATTGTTATGTTGCACCAGCACCAAAAGCTTTAAATGATAGTGAAGAGGTATTTAGAACAGGTAGTATAACGATTAATGTGTTGGCTAATGATGTAGATAGCAATAGCAGTGATAGTTGTACTGTAGATGCATCAAGTGTGCAGTTTAGACCCCTTGCAGGAGCCAATTTAAGTGCTGATGGTAAAGTGTTGACTGTAGAGAATCAAGGTAGATGGAGTGTTGCAGATAATGGTTCATTAACTTTTAGCCCTTTAGCAGACTATTTGGAGAGTCCAACTGCTATTACATACTTTTTTTCTGATAGTTGTCAAAACCAAAGTAATGATGCAACCATTACGCTAGTAAGAGATATTGTGACGGATGAAGAGGTAGACACAGCCATTGGTGGTGGTGTTGCCATCATTAACAGACCACCAGAACTCGCATCAGGAGATAAAAGTTTTGATATTGGTAATAGAGTCTGGTATGACCTTAATGAAAATGGACTGCAAGATGAAGGTGAGAAAGGCGTTGAAGGTGTTGTTGTTGTACTCTATGACAACAGTGGTAATGTACTTGAACGAATGACAACTAACAGTAGTGGAGAGTATCAGTTTGCTAATGTAGCTGAAGGAAGTTATAGTTTAGGGTTTAGCAATTTACCTGATAACTATATTTTTACCTCTCATGATGTAGGTACAGATGATAGTAAAGACTCTGATGCCAACAGTGTAGGTAGAACTGAACTCTTGACGATAGAAAATAGTAGTATGGATTATGATGCAGGTATTGTGGTAAAAGAAGGCAGCACTACTCCAACACCTGATGATAATGGTACGACAGAGATAATTGGAGAAGATGCAAATCATACTCATAGTGATGATTGTGAGTGTGAAACTTATAACTCATCTTCTATCCCATCTATGGGTCAAATAGGCGTAGCAGTTCTGCTATTGTTAACAAGTATAATAGGGGTTCTTTTTTTTAGAAATGAAGAACTTTCGTAAAAAGAATTAAAGGTTAAAAAATGAAAACTTTAAAATTATCAGTTATTGCTTTGATTGCAATGGGAAGTTTAGGATATGCAGGAGGAGATTTCACTCCTGTTACACCTTATGAAACAGAA
This sequence comes from Campylobacterota bacterium, assembly GCA_022600655.1. GTDB lineage: Bacteria > Campylobacterota > Campylobacteria > Campylobacterales > Sulfurovaceae > UBA1140. Next base: position 1,793 of record JAHZJZ010000178.1, read on the forward strand.
GATATTATAGAGGCAGAAGCTTATGTTGAACCTTATGTCGAGGAGCCAGTTTATGTAGCTCTAGAACCAGCAAAGCCAGTTGTAGAAGCACCTATTGTTCCTGTTGTTCCTCCTCAACCAGCAAAGATAGTAGCTAATGGATTCTATGCAGGTCTAGGTATTACAGGCGTAAGGTATGAAAATGATTGTGTTTGTAAGACAGTTGATACCAAAGATACAAGTTATGGTGCTGTTGCAAGAGTAGGGTATGATTTTAATGAATATATAGGAATTGAAGCCAGAGGTTCAAAAACAAATGGTGACTCTGATGTTGAACATGCTGGTCTTTTTGTTAAACCAATGGTACCTGTAACCGACAACACAAATGTTTATGGTTTAGTAGGTGTAGCAAAAACAAAAATCAAAGGAGATGTACCACATGTTGATTCAGATGGAATGGCATTGGGTGCAGGTATCGAAGTTGATTTATCAGCAGATACACCTAAAAATGGACGATACTCAAGAGACTTTGATGGTAGAGGAGACCAAGAGAAAGGGGTAGGGATTTTTGTTGACTATGAACGTATGTTAGTCAAAGATAATGCCCCAGATATTGATGCCGTAAGTGCTGGTGTAACGTACGACTTCTAAGATTTAGTAAACCTCAACTTGGTTGGGGTTTATCTGTTTAACCTCTTTTAAAAACTTTTTTAATGACTTTTTTGATTTATAATCCATTTTATAGTTAATATGTTCAAGGTACCATAAAAGTTGTTTAGGGGTTATTCCTCGTTTTTTTGCCTCTTTTTTCAAAATATATTGAGGTATTTTCATGGGTGTTTTTATAAATATTTTTGAAATATTTTTCACTCTTTTTCCATGACAGTTATAGCATAAACGACCAAAAACAAAAGGCAGTGATGTTTTTTCATACCAAGCCGTTGCCAAATCAACCCCTTCTCCTCCATTGAGATAGTGTTGGAGAGCTTTATCACCGATGATAACTTCACCTTTTAATCCTAAAAGTTTTGCCAGTTGATTGGATGTTGCTGACTCATTATCTGTTTTATTAGTTTTACTCTCAATTACAAACACACTATGAACAGCTCTACTGGCAATAATCCCTAAATCAGTACATTGATAAGAAGAAGAGACAACACTAGAGATAAAACCAGCATTAATTTGTCGCTTCTGTAGGGCCATATTAATTTGGCTAGGTACATCTCTTTTATAGTTAAATGCCATTTTAGTTGCAGAGTCTTTAAGGTAACGTTTTAAAAAAAGTTGAAATGGTAGGAGGTTCAAATAGCTTATAGAGCCAAATATCACAGTGCTTAGCCTTCTTTCTTCTTGGTCAGTCTTACATTAAGCGTAATTATATCAAACAACTTTTATAATCTAAGGAATTTTGAAAAAAGAGAGTATTTTATAATGGTAAAAGTAGAATTTTTAGGACCTATTAATCGAGAACCTTTTGAGGTTGATGCTAACACCTTAGAAGAGGTAGCAGAAGCTTTACAAAAATTAGATGAAGTAAACCAATGGTTGGAACGATGTGCAGTTGCTGTTAATGATGAGATGACCAATGATTTAAAAAGAGTTTTAAAGAGTGGTGATCGAGTCTCTATTTTGCCTCCTGTATGTGGTGGTTAAAATGGAGCTTTATCAAGGTTCTTTAGATGTTAAATCTATTTTTAATCAGTGGTTAGAGGAGGAGTCGAACTCAAACTACGGTGCTTATATTCCTTTTGTGGGTACGATTCGTGCTGAAGATAATATTGAAGCTTTAAGCTTTGATATTTATGAGCCAGTTTTGAAAAAATGGTTTGATAGTTGGGTAGAGAGAGCGGCCCAAAAAGGTGCTAAAGTTAAGATGGCACACTCTATTGGTGATGTACCCGTACACACCTCTTCCTACATCTCTGCTGTTTTCTCTCCTAAAAGAAGAGTTGCCTTAGAGTTGATAGATGAGTTTGTGGAAGATTTTAAAGCCAATGCTCCTATTTGGAAATATGATGTTATTGACGGTGAGCGAATTTATGCAGAAGATAGAAGTACCCCAATGGAGGGTAGTGGACTATTAAATAGAAAGAATAAGGAAAATTAATGGCATTTTTACACTTTGATGAATCGATGAAAATCATTAAAGATTTAGAAATATCTAACTATAAAATAAGTAAACGATATTTGACAGAGACCTTAGATTATGTATTAGCTGAAGATATCGTAGCTGACCATAATTCACCAGAATACCCTACCTCTGCAATGGATGGATATGCTATTAAATATAAAGATTTAAAGTTGGGAAGATTAAAAATCTCAAGTATCAATCCAGCAGGTAGTGATTTAACTGAATCGGTTGTCTCTGGAGAATGTATTAAAACTTTTACAGGCTCTTTGATGCCAGATGGTGCTGATACATTAATTCCTATTGAAAATGTAACTGTTGAGGGGAGTGAGATAGTTATTAATCAAGAGGTTCCATTTGGGTTTTCTGTAAGAGCCATTGGTGAAAATTATGCTCAAGATGAAAAGCTAATCGCTAAAGGTAGTAAAATAGATTTTGCTGACATTGGTGTAATGGCGAGTTTAAATGTGGTATCTCCTTTGGTTTATGAAAAACCAAAAGTGGCTATCTTATCAACAGGTTCAGAACTGCTTGAGCTGGGTGAGAGTCAAACCTCAGCAGCACAGATACGAAGCTCTAATAATTATATTTTAGAAGCCATAGTTAAAAAATATGATGGTGAACCACTACAGTTAGGATGCATCAGTGATGATAAAGAGAGTATCTTACAAGGTGTTAAAGATGCACTACATCAAAGTGATATTGTTGTAACAACAGGTGGTGTAAGTGTTGGTGACTTTGATTTTGTTAAAGATGTTATTGTTGAACTTGGATGTGAAGTTCTTTTTAAAGGGGTTCGAGTAAAACCTGGTCAACATATCATGGTAGCTAAAAAAGATGATAAATTTATTATAGGTTTACCAGGGTTCGCTTACTCGGCAACGGTCACGGCTCTGCTTTATGTAGTTCCATTAATAGCTAAACTACAACAGGGAAGATGCAGTCTTAGACGAGTAGAAGCAACACTTAGGGAACCTTTTAATAAACGTCAAAAGAAAGCAGAGTTTACAGCATGTAACTTAATACTTGAAAATGGTAACTACTATGTAGATTTTCAAGGTAAAAAGAGTGGTACCAGTGCTATCTTAACCAATATGTTAGGTTCAACAGCTCTTTTAATAACATCTGAAGATGACATTTCCAAAGATAGAGGAGATAAAGTTCAAGTTTTGCTACTTGATTAGGGACTCAGTAAAACAGTTGGCAGAGATGAACGCATTTTTATAAAATGTGCTAAATCTGATACTGTTTTACATCCTCTTAACATGGCTTCATTCAATATCTTTTTATTACTCTTCGTATTCATTTTTTATCCCTTTTACTGGTAAATATGACAAATAATACTATTTTTATTTCTATTAAGTAAAAAATATGTCAAATTGTCATATAATTTATAAAATAAGGAGTTAATAATGTATGAATTTAAACTGGTCATTGAAAAACTAAAAGATATTATTTCTGCTGAGAAATCGGGTACAAAGGTATTTGATAAAGATGTTGCTTGTGCTTTAGCCATTCCCCAAACTACTTTTGCTACGATGAAAAAAAGGAACTCTATTCCATTTAAAGAGATTATGGAGTTCTGTGCCATGAAAAAACTAAGTATTAATTGGTTATTTTTTGATCAAGCAGTAGATATGTTAACCGTTGAGACAGATAAGTATTTTAAGGTACGTTACTTTGCTGATGTTAGAGCCAGTGCTGGTGGAGGAGCTTTTATTTTTGATGAAAACTATGAAGTTCTTACTATAGATAGAAGAATTATGGAAAATGTTGTCCCTTTTGGGAGTAAAGAGATAGAGGCGATTAATGTCGATGGAGAGTCAATGGAACCAACACTTCAAGATGGTTCTATCGTTTTTATAGATAGAGAACAGACCAATATCAATAAAGATGGAATCTATGTTGCTTCAACTACAGCAGGATTGTTTATAAAACGAATTAGACAAAGAGCTGATGGGATGATAGAGTTAATATCTGATAATAAAGCCTACACACCTGAAACAATTTTACCCGAAGAGATCCAAATAGTAGGTCGTGTGGTTGGTAATATTGAGAGTTTATAGATATTTGATATAATAAGAAAATTTAATGTTATAAGGATAACAATGACAATAGAAAAAAAAACACTAGAAAGTAGAATTGATACAATCTATGAGATGGCAAAAGAGCATTTTGGAGAGGTTCGATTTGTAGGAATTAAAAAGCATACAAAGATAGGCTGGGTTGCAAAGATTCAGTTTGATGAGTTTGAATCTTTAGTTTCAGAGGGAAAAGATGCAGAGGATGCATTGAAGAAATTAAAAAAGCGTCTCAAAAAAATTATTGATAGATATAACTTTGTTTAAAATGAAAAAGAATATTATCTTAATAGGTTTTATGGGTGTGGGAAAAGGTACAACAGCCCGTGCCTATGCAAAAAAATATAAATGTTTTAATATTGATACAGATGATTTAATCGAATCAAAAGAGAATGAGAGAATTAAAAAGATTTTTGAAGAACATGGTGAAGCACATTTCCGTTCGTTAGAACAAGAGTGTGCCAACTGGATTGAAGACTCTGTAGACAACACTCTTATCTCTTGTGGTGGTGGATTTTTCAAGGTAAATAATTTAAAGAAGCTTGGAACAGTAGTATTACTTGATGCTTCTTATGAATGGATTTATAACAGATTGTCAACAGCAGA
>JAHZJZ010000179.1 GCA_022600655.1 Campylobacterota bacterium
ATCTGTTTTATTACATTTATGTATGTTGCTATTTATTAAATATTCTTACTTTAAGTTTATATTATTTATATGAGATGTTTAGAAGCATCTTTTTTGTTTAGATATACAGATGCCCAGCCTATATTTTGTAATTGTTCTAAGACATTAACAGTATTATTGTTATTTTCTTTGGGAATAAAGACGTGAATTTCAAAAGGAAACTTACTGATTTCTTCACTATTTTCAAACCTACCAATAAGAAATAGTGTATCGATCTTCATATCTCCTAAACCGTATTTCTGTCCATATATAAAAGTATCAATAGTTACTTTAAAAACTATCCGACTCTCTATTTTTAACTTCTCTAAAGAGGTAATTTCTCGTGGAGTATGAAATTCTTCATACTCATAAGAGGATAGATACATTTTGTCATGAAGTTTTTTCACCATATCTTCCATGCTATCATCTGATGACCGACTCCATATAAGTATAGTATTGCATCCCACAATAAATCCTCTTGTGATCTAGGCATATATGCTAAGGATAGATAGGTGGATATATCTTCTCTACACACTTTTTTCTAAAAGCAAATAGAGCATCTCTATATCTTAGAGAGTCTAATACTTTTCCATCTTGGTTCATAAAATAAAGATTTGTATAGTGCTCTCCACAATATTCTACCTTGATGTTTGATGTAAAAATCATGGTTATAAGATTTACTATCTCCGCTCTATCACTTACTACAGAATCATAGTCATAAACAAAAGTTTCATTTGTTCTATCAATATCTATTCTTAAGTCTCCACACTCAAGCCAAAATAATAATTCGATTGTATTTGGATTTGTTAGTTGTAAAACGACATAATCTTTAGAATGAATCTTGCCTTTTAAAGGTTCAAAATCTTCATTTTCAAACAATGATAATTGATTGATTTTTAATAAAGCTGAACTAATAACTTTCTCAGTAAACATTACTTTTTCATCATATAACACTGTTTATAAACCTCGTTTTCTTTCTATCTCTTTATCAATTATATCATCTGCATTGATAATTCAACTATTTAAAAGTAGATTCTACTAATAACTTAGTATTGTCATTTAATTTTATTAACCTGAAGTTTGATTCATTATCGACGTGTGATAAAAGATACAAGTTTTAACTGTAAGAACCCTCAAATTTTCAACCAATAAAATATAATTAAAATAATTTGGATACTGTTCTATATTTTCTGGTGTTAGCCAATTTACTATAATAGGAGAGGTATAAATTGATTTTGGAGACAAATTTTCAATTGTCTCCTGAAATCTTTCAAACATCCCACACATAGTACTGTCTGCATAACCTACAATATAATTATTGAGAGACTCTATCTCAAATAATATAGAGTCATTGGGACTTACATTATGTTCCCACTGATGCCTATGAATTTCACCTCGTTCTTTACTGGCCATTTTATAATAAACTATTGTTTGATTTATATAGTTTTCAATCATATTTTCATATACTTTTTGTTCTATCATTGTTTATTCCATCTCTCTCTTCTAAAAATTCACCTGTTCTTCGTGTCCATAGCACTTTAATATCCTTTTTTTAAATTCCCATTCTTCATCGTAGTCTTCTAAGGCTTTATCACTCTCATCAATAATTTGATATATAGAATTTGTAATCATTTTTACTAAAACTGGTCTATAAATATCAATATCTTCATTTAATAAGCTGATATTGTATTACTAATCAGATTTATATCCTGTACAACCTACATAAAATATTGAAAATGAAGTCTATTTTTGGGGTGCTAGAAACACCTCAAGATTTAGTAGTAATAGGGTAAAAATTTAAGAGTTAAACGTTGAACCCTAACCTTAAATACTCACGTGATTGTAAACGTTCTCACTTACCTACTCCATTTCCTTACAGTAAACGCACATTTATTTTTTATTTAATCATTCCTATTAAAATAATTTATTCTGTTCAATACTTCTCTAATTCTTCAGAAATATCTTGGTATAATCTTTCTGGAGATACAACTACTCCTTTATCTGCTAAATTGCTTGAATTACATAAAGGAAATATACCTATCAATCGTTTATCTTTTTGTAACCCTGAAATCCATTTATCTAAAAAATCATTTAAAGAAATTTTTTTAGGATTACTTTCCCCCCAATATTCATTGACACAAAAAGAAGCATATTTTGCATCTGACCAAATAGGAAAAACTTCATTATTCTCAGAGTCTGAAAATAAACACCATCCTTGGCTATCCACAAGACTCCAAACCTCTTCACTATCTACAATCTTTTTAATAAAATATGAATATCTTTTTTGAGCAGGTAAATTTATGACAGCCTTTATTTCTTGCTCTAACAATTTATATGACATTAATATCCTTCAAATCTGTGTTGTAATTTATGTAAATCTATATCCTGAAGGTCACTATAATCATAACCATAACCTTTTTTTGCTTCATAACCTCTTCTATGCGCTAGATTTTTTCCAATAGGGACACGTATACTTCTCCTTTTACCTCTCTTAATTTGGTTAAGTTCTTGTTTAATCCAACCACGATCACGAGATGCAACTTTAGAATCATTCATTAATTCTCTTAAACGTTTTTGTTTCCCAAGTCTTCCAAGACTTTTAGCAGCCTTAACACCCATACCACCAGTACCAAGTGCAATTACACCGTAACCTGCAAGCTGAAGAGTATCGATTTCTCCATCATAGTAACTCTGAAGTGTATCATATACAGCTCCAACATTTGTATAAGTAAATGCCTCATAAGCTAATACACTATAATCATATGTTTTTAATGAATCACTTAATGAAGTATCTTCATCTGCATAAATAGTAATTGGATCTAATGTAATTACACCATTGGACTCACTATTTCCATTATCAACATTAGATTCAAAACTATTTGTAGCCCCATCATTCAT
>JAHZJZ010000180.1 GCA_022600655.1 Campylobacterota bacterium
CTTTGCCGCATGTTGAGATAGAAGCTTTCTATCTACAACCATATCTAAAACTCTTTTTTTCATATCAGCATTAAGTGTGTTAAACTCAAGTCCTGGTTGTCCGATGGTTTGGGATACTTCATCTTTAGTAATTGTCTCACCATTTACGGTTCCATAATCTGCATTTGCAACACCCATTAGAAGCACTGAAGCCAGTGCAACTTTAATACTAGTTTTAATCATTTTTTTCCTTATAAATTTATTTAAATTTTTAAATTGTACTTAAGTAAAGTAAATAAACTGTTAACAAACTCTAACAGTTTTCTAAATTTACACTTTCGTACTCAACATTCATTAAGCTACAAGCTCGTCTAACTATCCCATCAATGGTAAACCCAAACTTCTCAAAGAGCTGTTCAGCAGGAGCCGAAGCACCAAAACCTTCCATACCCAATACATCATCCGCATAACGGTAGTACTCAGTTGCCGTTGCCGCTTCTACAGCCAATACTTTTGTATCACTGTTAATAACTTTGGCTTTATAGTCAGCATCTTGCTCATTAAAGAGGTCTAAACATGGAACAGAGACCACATTGGCAATAATACCCAATGGCTCAAGATGACATGCAGCTTGAAGACAAGGCATAAGCTCTGAACCACTTGCCATTAATGTAAAGTTTGCATTTTCACGCTCTTTTACGATGTAAGCACCATTTGCCACTTCACCAAAGTCTCGTTCAGGCTTAAGTGTTTTAAGTTTTTGACGTGAAAGTACAAAACCATGGGGAGCATTGATATCAAAAGCTGTTTTCCATGCTTCCACGTTCTCAGTAGCATCAGCTGGTCTCCATACATAGAAGTTTGGTAAAGCTCTAAACTGAGAAAGATGTTCAATCGGCTCATGTGTTGGTCCATCTTCACCCACACCAATACTATCATGGGTCCATACAAAGAAGTTTTGAATACCTGTTAGGGCTGCAATTCTAGCACTTGGTTTTAAATAATCAGAGAAGACAAAGAAGGTTGCATTAAATGGAATCACTGTACCATAAATTGCCATTGCATTGGTAATCGCAGCCATAGAGTGTTCACGAATACCAAAGTGCATGTTTCTTCCTTTAGGGAAGTCACCTAAGTCTTTTAACTCCGTTTTATTTGACGGAGCCAAGTCAGCTGAACCACCAATAAAGCCAGGAATTGCTTTAGCAATAGCGTTAAGAATTTTACCGTTACTGTCTCTGGTTGCTACTGCTCCACTTTCACTAAAATCAGGGAACTCAATAGCTGAAAAGTCAGGGTTCAACAATCTAGCCAATGCCTCATTTTGCTCAATTAGTGGAGCCTCTTTATGTCTATGAATCCACTCTTTTTCATGCAGTTCACCATTGTCAATCGCACATCTAAATCGTACCAATACATCTTCAGGAATATGGAAAGTCTCATCAGCAGGGAATCCCTCTTTTGTTTTTGACTCAGAGATGATTTTATCACCAAGTGGTGCACCATGAGTATGGTGGGTTCCCTCTAACTCACCTGCTCCTTTACCAATAATTGTATTGGCAATAACAATAGTCGGCTTAGTAGCTGTTTTAACTTTATTCAGTACTTTATCAATATCATCGTAGCAGTGACCATTTATCTTTTTAACATCCCACCCTTGAGCTATAAATCGTGCTGCCACATCTTCACTCCATGCAATGCTGGTATCACCCTCAATGGTAATCTCATTATTATCATAAATCAGTACTATATTGTTAAGATTCAGATGCCCTGCTAAAGAACACGCCTCATAAGAGATACCCTCTTGTAAATCACCATCACCACATAGGCAGTAGACTTTATGGTCAATCAATTCACAAGTCTCAGAGTTTACTTGATTACCTGTATATTTAGCTGCCATTGCAAAACCAACAGCGTTGGCAATTCCCTGCCCCAATGGACCTGTTGTCATCTCTACACCATCTGTATGTCCATACTCTGGATGCCCTGGAGTCTTAGAGTCCAGTTGTCTAAATGCTTTCAAGTCATCTAAAGATACATCGTATCCCCAAAGATGAAGAAGTGAATAGATAAGTGACGAACCATGCCCTCCAGAGAAAACCAATCTATCACGGTTTAACCACTTTGGATTTTTAGGATTATGTTTGAGGTGTTCACTAAGAACTACAGCGATATCTGCTAACCCCATTGGTGCACCTGGGTGTCCTGAGTTTGCTTTTTGAACCATATCGGCTGCTAAAAACCTGATGGTATTTGCTATCTTTTTACGCATAACATTTTGCTCTGTCATTGGCATTCTTTGTTCCTTGAAAATAGATTTAGCAGTATAAAATTAGAAAATTTTATACTACAAAAACTATCGATGTCGATAGAGGTATTGGTTCATTACGGGTTCAAGTGCTTTTTGAAGAGGTTTATCAAATTCACTAAACCTTTTATTTAAATCTTCTGCTAAGGTCTCAGCCTCTTTAATACTTTTCTCTAAACCTATAAGATTAACAAAAGAGTTTTTATCACCATCATTGCCTGTTGTTTTTCCTGCTTCCTCTTCGCTCTGTGTCTCATCAATAATATCATCTTGAATTTGAAACAGTAGGCCTAAATCAATACCAAAACCATAGAGTTCATCTTGTTGTGTTTTACTTAATCCAACAATAACAGCACCCATTAAAAGAGAAGTAGCAATAAGTTTCGCTGTTTTATTAATATGCAAGACTTTAACTTGCTCTAAACTTAATGGCTGGTTTTCAAAATGTAAATCAATAGATTGCCCTAGAACCATTCCATAAGTTCCACCATCACGAGCCAACAACTCTATTAACTTAACTTTAATATCATCTCTAAAAGCTGATTTTGATAGATGGTAAAAAGCTTCAGTATTAAGTGCATCTCCAGCTAATATTGCTGTCGCTTCATCATAAGTAGTATGGAGTGTCGGAAAACCACGACGAAGAGGGGCATCATCCATTGCAGGTAAATCATCATGAATCAATGAGTAGGTATGGAGAAACTCTATGGCCAGTGCTGGAGCCAATGCACTTTGATAAAGCAGTGGTTCATAAGCATCAACAACACTGAGAAGTAGCATTGGACGGAAACGTTTCCCACCTGCTAGTAACATCGCTGCTAGAGATTTATTATAGTGAGGATGAAAACTGTCAACTTGTGGTAAATTGGCTTGAAGATAGGCTTCAAATCTATGCATCTATTGTATTGTCCATGTTATGTTTTATTTTCGGCGATATTATATCACCAATAGACTAAATTATGCCATAAAGTGAAAAAATGTGTTATTTTAAAAAGTTTTTTAAAAGTAGGAGTAAGAGTTTTGAAGATAGGATGGAGTATCTCCATCCTTAAACAGTAAATTATACTGCTGTTACATTTTCAGCTTGTGGACCTTTTTGACCTTGACCAACTTCAAACGTTACGACTTGACCGTCTGCTAATGAGACACGCCCACCACTTGGATTATTTACTTGTCTGAAGTGAACAAAAATATCTTCGCCTCCATTCTCTTGAGCAATAAATCCATAACCTTTTTCATCGTTAAACCATTTCACAGTTCCATTAACTAATTCTGCCATTGTCGTACCTTTTGTAAATATATAACTTCTCGAAGAACTCAATCTTCGAATAAAGTCGAATCCAAATAGAGAAGAAATATATTTCCACACTCATCTTTCATCTAAGTCATTATAGCTAGATTAGGTTAAAATAATCAATAGTTATTATACTTTTCACCTATTAATCATATAATGAGAAGCAATTAAAAGTGATACTGAGTTATAATCTATGATGCAAAAAATATTTCAGGAACTTTGTCAAACATATAACAGAGATAACAAACTAATAGAGAGTCTATGGAGAGAGGTAGAGTCTAAGTATAGTGAGCCTCATCGACACTATCATACATTAGCACACCTTACTAGTCTCTACAGCGTACTCCTTCCACTAAAAAGAGAGATTCAGAACTGGGATATAATACTTTTTACTCTTTTTTACCATGATATTATTTATAATGTTTTTAGCAAAGAAAATGAAGAGAAGAGTGCTATGTTTGCACAGACACAACTACTAAAACTTGATATAGAAGAGAGGCACATCAAAAAAGTTATTACCATGATTCTAGCTACTAAACACCATAAAAAGAGTTATGATAATGATACACAAATTTTTTTAGATGCTGACCTATCTATATTAGGAAGTGAAAATAAAAACTATTATATTTATACTCAAGAGATACGAAAAGAGTATGCTCACTATGATAATGAAGTTTATAAAAAAAATCGTATTCAACTCATCCAAAGTTTTTTAGAACGTGATAGAATTTATCTACACCCTCTATTTTATGAACAATATGAGGAACAAGCCAAAGTTAATCTAACCAATGAACTGTATAATTATATGAACTAATAAAGGTAAAGCATGCAAAAAAATATTGACTTGGAAGAATCATGGCTAGAGGTGTTAGAAGAGGAGTTTGAAAAACCTTATATGAAAGAGCTCAAAAACTTCTTAATTCAAGAAAAGAGAGAAGGGAAAGAGATTTTACCTAAAGGTTCTCTTTGGTTTAATGCATTAAACTCAACGCCTCTACAAAATGTAAAAGTCGTCATCTTGGGACAAGACCCTTACCCTACTATTGGTCATGCTCATGGACTCTGTTTTTCAGTTTTACCCCATGTTCAACCTCTACCAAAATCTTTACAAAATATCAATAAAGAGCTTTTTGAAGATATGGGAATTAATAATATGCATACAGGATATCTACAACCATGGGCAGAACAAGGTGTACTGCTATTAAATGCTGTATTAACTGTTCAAGCAGGAAAATCCAATGCTCATCAAGGTCAAGGATGGGAGACATTTACTGATAGAATCATAGAGATTATTAATGATAGATGTAAAAATGTTGTCTTTATTTTATGGGGAAGCTATGCACAAAAAAAAGGAGCTTCAATCGACTCCAGTCGACACTTAATTATAAAGAGTCCACACCCTTCACCTCTCTCAGCTTACCGAGGATTTTTTGGAAGTAAACCTTTTTCTCGAACCAATAAATATTTAGAAGACAAAGGTAAGGAAACAATAAAATGGGAACTTTAAGTTTAGTACAAATTAAAAACAAAGATAAGAGTAATTAGGAAATAAAAGGGAAAAAAGAATTAAAGAGAAATCAAAGTGGCAGCGACCTACATTCCCAACCCAGACAGGGTAAGTATTATCGGCGATGGGAGGCTTGACTTCTGGGTTCGGA